>CAZFHR010000062.1:0-7278 GCA_964519115.1 uncultured Candidatus Izemoplasmatales bacterium | reverse complement strand
TTGTAAAGATGCCAGCCAAAAGTCATGATCCAACTCTTAGCTTTAGTATACGAAAGCAAGTGCATTGCATCAATCCGAGGCCAGCGAAAATGGCCTTTTCTTTTTGAAGCGTTTTCTTTCTCGATTTCACGCGAAGGCGTTCCTTTGATGATATAATATAGATTGTTTGGAAGGAGGGAAGCGCCATGAAAATCGGAGAACTGCTTGCCCCCGCGGGGAGCAAGACCGCGGCGATCGCCGCAATCAACGCCGGCGCCGACGCCGTCTATCTCGGCGGCCGGAAATTCGGAGCCCGCGCCTTTGCCGAAAACTTCAGCAATGACGACCTGAAAGAGCTCATCCGCTATGCCCACCTGCGCCAGACCTCCGTCTTCGTCACGGTCAACACGATCGTTTACGACGATGAAATGGAAGAGCTGATTGCCTATGCCGACTTTCTCGTCGAAAACGACGTTGATGCCCTGATCATCCAGGACCTCGGCGTCCTCGACCTTTTTTTGCATCGTTATCCGAACACGCCGATCCATGCTTCCACGCAGATGAACATCCATTGCGTCGAACAGGCGAAGTTCCTCGCCGGGTTGGGCGTATCCCGGATCATCCTTGCCCGTGAAACGCCGCTTTCGACGATTCGGGAGATCCGGCGGCTGGTCGATATCGAACTCGAGGTCTTCGTCCACGGAGCAATCTGCGTTTCCTATTCTGGCAACTGCCTGTTCAGTTCATTGGTCGGCGGCCGATCCGGGAACCGCGGCGAGTGTGCCCAAGGCTGTCGTCTGCCATATACGCTTATGAAAGACGGAGAAGCCGTCAGCGGCGAAACCTTCCTGATGTCGCCCAAAGACCTGATGACCGTCGAACGACTTGGTGAACTCGTCGCCGCCGGCATCGCCGCTTTCAAGATCGAAGGGCGGATGCGCAAACCCGAATACGTCGCGCAGACCGTTTCAACGTACCGCAAAGCCCTCGACGCCGTCGCCGGCGGACCGGCCGTCGATTTTCCGGTCGAGATCGATCGCCTCAAGCGCGTGTTCAACCGCGAATACACCGAAGGATATCTCTTCGGCATTTCTCCCGCTTCCATCAACAATCCCTTCCGGCCGAACCACATGGGCATCGAGGTCGGCACCGTCATCAGCTTTGAACGCGGCAAGGTGACGATCCGCCTTTCGGACACGCTCGCGGTCAACGACGGAATCCGCTTCCTCGGCGAAACGGATACCGGCGATGTCGTCAGTCGCATCATCGCGGGTGAAAAACTCGTGACGCGCGCCTTCGCTGGCGAAACGATCGTCCTCGACAGCGCTGATCCCGTGGCCGTCGGCGCCAAGGTAATGAAGACGCTCGATCATCGTCTGGAAATCGAACTTGCGGTCTATCAGGACGAACACTACAAGAAAATCGGGTTGAAAGGCGTCGTAACGGCCCGCGTCGGCGAACCGTTCCGGCTCACCGTCACCGACTCCGCCCTTCATCGCGTCGAAGCCGTCGCCGGCTTCGCGATTCCCGCGGCGACCAACCGCCCCGTCGGCATTCCGGAAATCAGAGATCAGGTCGGCAAGCTTGGCAATACCCCGTTTTTCTGGGAATCGCTCGAGATTGACGCCGATGGCGCCGGATTCATTCCGGTCAAGACGATGAATGAAACAAGGCGCGAGGCCATCGAACAACTGACCCTGATCCGGACCGCCCCGCGACGTTTGAAGATGATCGTTGAAGTCGGCCGCAAACCCGTCGGATTTCATCCCCGGCCTTTTGTTTTGGTCGCCAAAGTCCGGACCATCGAACAACTCGATGCAGCTTGGGCAAAGGGAATCAAAACCATCTACTATGAAGAAATCATGACGTTCGACAAGGTTCACTATCCGGGCGCCGAACTCATTTTGCAAAAGCTGAGGATACGGCGTAACCGCGCGGATATCCCGACAGGCCAGGAATTTCTTGCAAGTGAACTTTCAAACATGGACCGCCCCTTCATCGCCGATCTCTTTTTCAATGTGACAAATATACATGCAATCCATTTTCTCGGCACCCATGGGGCGCGATCCGTGACGCTTTCGGCGGAGCTGTCGCAGGAACGGATCCGTGCGATCGCTACGAATTATCAGGCTTTCTATGGCGAAAGGCCGGCGCTGGAAATCGTCGCCTATGGCTGGACCGACCTGATGATTTCTCGCTATTGTCCGATCGCCAAGACCTTCGGGGCAAATCCGGGATGTACGCTTTGCGAACGGAACCAGTATCATCTGAAGGACCGCCTCGGTTATGAGTTTCCGCTTGTAAACGACGGCGAATGCAACATCCGCGTCCTCAATTCCCGCGCTCTTAACCTGATCGATTTCATCGAATTCTTCAAACTGGCGGGGCTTTCGGCCGTCCGTCTCGATTTCACGATCGAAACCGCCGAAGAAACCCGTGACGTGATCACCGCTTTTCAAAAGGCGATCCTCAAGCAGTCGTACGTGGTCAACCGTTATCGGTCGACCCACGGACGATTCCTCAAGTGAAACGGGTATGACATGAAAAACATCTACGCGAAAATCAAATGGTTCATCAAGGAGGAATGGAAGACCTATCTGGTCATGCTGATCCTCCTTTTGTCGATTGCGTTCATCCTGTTGTTGCCGGCGAAAGTGCTCGGCCTGGCGATCGATACGATTGTTTCCGGCGGCTTGACGCCGAAGACCATGACATTCCTCGTCGGGGCGCTGATTTTGCTGCCGGTGACGCGCTATCTGTTGAGTTTTGCCTACAACTATCTCATCAACAAGGAAGCCCAGAAACTGGCGTTCAAGCTGCGCCGGAAATATCTCGACCATCTTTTTGAAATGGATTCGAAATTCTATGAGACCTATCCGAAAGGCGATCTGATTGCCCGCGTCACGAACGACCTGGACGCCATCACCACGGCGGCGACGTCATTGCTGGAAGGCATCATCTTCAATGCCGGCGTGATCATCCTGGCAATCGGCATCATGGGATTTTCCATCAGCTGGGAACTGACCATCGTATCAATCACGATCATGCCGATCGCCCTGACCATCCTGAACGTGATCCGGACCAAAAAACGCAAATACATCAAGATCCATCGCGAAATCTACGCGGAAATGACCGACAAGGTCCTCGAATCGGTCGAAGGCATGAAAGTCATCCGGGCCTACGTCCAGGAAGAAAACGATCTGAAGCGGCAATATGCCGCCATCGACCGCGACATCGAATCGTGGCGCTACATCGTCAAATACGAGACCTGGTTCAATCCGCTCTTCGAAATCGTCTATGGCATCGCCTATTTTCTTGCGTTCGCCTATGGCGCGTATCTGGTCATCAACCAGAAGATCACCGTCGGCGGCCTGATCACGTTCCTCGCCTATGTCGGCACACTTTTCGCCCCGATCATTTCGATCGCCACCCTGTTCAGCCAGATCAACAATGCCACGGTATCGGTCGATCGCTTCGATGAAATCATGAGGACAAAACCCGAGGTATTCGACGAAACCGATTCAAAGCCGATCATGACGTTCCAAAAGATCGACTTCAAGAACGTGACCTTCCAATACCCGTTCGACAAGGCCCCGGTCATCAAAAACATCGATTTCACGATCGAGAACGGTCAGACGATCGGCATCGTCGGCCCGACCGGCGCCGGGAAATCGACGCTGATCCGGCAGCTGCTCCGGGAATTCAACGTGACCGACGGCGGCATTTACATCGACGACGTGCCGATCGGCGAATACCGGATTCATGACGTCCGCGGGCTGGTCGGATATGTGCCGCAGGCGCACATGCTCTTCAGAAAGACAGTCGATGAAAACATCATGATCGGCAACCCCCGCGCCGATCTGAACGATCTGGACAAGGCAGTGAAAAACGCCGACTTCGAAAAAGACGTAATCTATCTGACAGAAGGACTCCACACGATGGTGGGCGAAGCCGGAGCGACGCTATCCGGCGGCCAGAAACAGCGGCTGTCGATCGCACGGGCCCTGATCAAGGATCCGCAGATCCTGATTCTCGACGATTCGCTATCCGCCGTCGACGCGATGACCGAAGAAAACATCATCGAACACCTGAAGGCGACCCGGGGCGGGAAGACGAACATCATCATCGCCCATCGTTTCTCCGCCATCCGCGACGCCGATAAGATTCTGGTACTCGAAGGCGGAAAAATCACCCAACGCGGAACCCATGACGATCTGTTGAAGCAAGAAGGCTGGTACAAAAGCCAGTTCATTCAACAGATCACGATGAAGTAGGTGCGACGATGAAAGCGATGAAGAAAGTCTGGCGTTACATTGTCCGCTACAAAAAACTTCTCGTCATCACGATCCTCGCGATGCTCGTCGTCCAGGCACTCGGCCTGCTCGCGCCGCTGATCGTCAAGGAAATCCTCGACAACTATCTCGTCGGCATCGAAAAGCCGTGGTATGAAACCGCGGGTACCGGCGACGGATCCGTCGCCTATGGCGGAGCATACTACTCGCAGAAACTGCCGACTTCCGACCAGGTGTCGATCGTCATTTATCAGGGCGGCTATTACTTCGTCGAAGATGCGGTTCCGACCGGAAACAAGAATCTCGAAGGCACGACCCTCACCGTCACGACGATCGAAGGAGAAACGTTCGTCTTCGAAGCGGTCAGGCTCGCCCACGGCGAAGTGCTCGCTTTCTATGCGCCGTTTGTCAGTCCCCTGATCTTTTTATTGGCCTTGCTGTTCTTCCGTTTTCTCTTGCAGGTGCTTTTCACGTACATCCAGCGCATCACGACGTCGATGATCAACGTCAACATGGTCCGCGATGCCCGCAAGGACGCCATCGCCAGCCTGCAACGGATGCCGATGGAATATTTCGAGACCGAGCCGGCCGGCAAGATCGCCAACCGCATCATCTCCGACGTCAGCGGCATGATGAACCTCTTCTCCACGATCATGAATCTGGTCGTCAATGCGACCCTGGCGATCGTTTTCGCTTACATCGGCATGTTCTACCTCGATTTCAAACTCGCGCTCATCACCTTCGTCGTCTTCCCCGTCGTCTACGTCTGGCTTCGGTATTTCGTCAAGAAGCTCAATACGATCGCCGTCAAGGTCAATGAACAGAATTCGCTGATCACGGCGCGGCTGAATGAGATCATCAATGGCATTTCCATTCTGCAAATCTTCAATTTTCAGAAACAGACCACGACGGACTTCGATGAACTCTCCCTCGATTTCATGAACGAAAAGCTGAAGGAACAGCGACTCCATCTTTCGATCGGATGGAACATGATCCGCCTTGCCGGTGCGCTCGTCACCGCGGCGATCGTCTTCTATTTTGGCAACGGCTACCTGACCGTTTCCGGGTTTATCGTCACGGCCGGCATCGTCTACGCCTACAACGACTATTTGGGGCGCCTGATTGAACCGGTCGGCACGCTGTTCCGGGAAATCGGCAACCTTCAGCACGCCATCGTCAAGACCGATCGCATCTTCCGGATCATCGACGGCGAACAGGAGGACGGGTCGTTTGAAGTCGTGCCGCGCTTCCGCGGCCGGATCGATTTCGACAACGTCTGGTTCTCCTACAAGGAAGGTCATCCGGTACTGAAGGGCATCAATCTTCACGTCAAGCCTGGCGAAATGGTCGGACTCGTCGGCCACACCGGGTCCGGCAAATCTTCGCTGATGAGCCTTTTGCTCCGGTTTTATGATTTCAAGGCCTGCGATATGGGAAGCATCCAGATCGACGGCGAAGACATCACGACCCACTCGAAGCGTTCCTACCGCAAGCACATCGGCATCATCCTCCAGGATCCCGTTCTCTTCAAAGGCACGATCGCCGACAACATCCGCTTCGGCGTCGAAGGTCTCAGCGACGACGCCATCCGCGATGTCCTCATCCACATCGGCGGCGAGAAGATTCTTCTTAAACTCGATCAGGGCGTGCTGACGAAAGTGGCGCGCGGCGGTGGCAATTTCAGCGTCGGCGAGAAACAGATCATCTCATTTGCGCGGGCGGTCGTCCACGATCCGGCCATCCTCGTGATGGACGAAGCGACGGCCAACATCGACACCGAAACCGAAGAAATGATCCAGAAAGCGCTGGAAACGGTCGCCAAAGGCCGGACGATGATCGTCATCGCCCACCGGCTTTCGACAATCAAGAACGCCGACCGGATCGTCGTCCTCGAGAATGGTGTGAAAGTCGAAGAGGGCCGGCATCGGGACCTGCTCGCCAAGAACGGCGTCTATGCCAACATCTACCGCTCCCAGATCAAAACCGTGGTCGATCCACAGGGATGAATCGCGATTTTTCCTGCCGAAAAATTGTCACATCAAAATCTTTATTTTCCAAAGAGTTATGATATAATATGTAAAGACTGAAAGCGTTTTATACGGAAGGAGACATCGATACGCATGAAAGAATATCTTGCGAACAGTGTAAAAAACGTGATCATTTTAGGGCATTTAGGTTCCGGAAAGACCTCGCTGACGGAATCCCTCATTTTTACGGCCGGGGGTATCGAAAAGAAGGGCGAAGTCGACAAGAAAACCACCATCTCCGACTTCACACCGGAAGAACAGAGCCGTTTGTCTTCCTTATCGACGGGAATCGTTCCCGTCGAATTCAAGAATTATAAATTCAATCTTCTCGACTGCCCGGGTGCCGATGAAATGATCGGCGATGTCGGCCACGCGTTCCGTGCGGCCAACGCCGCCATCCTCGTCCTCGACGCGACGAAGGGCGTCGAAGTCGGCGCGGAAAAAATGTGGATGGAAATCCGCAAGCACAACCTGCCGGCAATCATTTTCGTGAACAAGATGGACAAGGAAAACGTCAAGTTCGAATCCGTTCTCGAACTGATCAAGGCGAAATTCGGCAAACAGGCCGTCCCGTTCTGCCTGCCGATCGGCAAGCAGGCCGAATTCAACGGCTTTGCGGACATCGTCGAACTGAAAGCCCGCATCTATGATGGAAACGCCTGCATCGACGGCGAAATCTATCCCGACAAGATGGATAAGATCCAGGCTCTCCGTCAGGATCTGGTCGAAGCGGTGGCCGGCGCCGACGAAACCCTGCTTGATAAGTATTTCAACGGCGAAGAACTGACGATCGAAGAAATCAAAAAAGGCCTGCGGCTCGCGGTCTGTTCCGGCGAAGCCGTTCCGATCATGGTCGGATCCGCGACCAAGAACATCGGTCCGCTCACCCTCCTCCATATGATCCGCGAATATTTCCCGTCGTTTGCCGAAGCGGCTCCGTCCGAAGGACTGAAGCCGGGAACGGAAGACGTCCTGAAACG
>CAZFHR010000061.1:0-7391 GCA_964519115.1 uncultured Candidatus Izemoplasmatales bacterium | reverse complement strand
AATCCGATGTAGCCGGAGCAGCGGCGTGGCGCCGATCAGTTGCGTGATATTGTCGTAGATTTTCATGGATTGTCTCCTTCTTCACTTGCTTTACCGGACGTTATGTTCCGGTGCTTTGATCGATACGCGCATTCCCGCCGCCAGCGATTCCGTAATAAAGGCGTTGGAACCGATGGTCGCATGGTCGCCGATGACGGTCGCGCCGCCCAAAATCGAGGCGCCGGCATAAATCGTGACGTAGTCTCTGATCGTCGGATGACGCTTGACGCCCTTGAGTGACTGCCCGCCTTTGGTCGTCAGCGCGCCGATGGTGACCCCTTGATACAAGCGAACGTGGCTGCCGATTTCGGCCGTCTCACCGATGACGACGCCGGTGCCGTGATCGATCATGAAATAGGGTCCGATCGTAGCTGCGGGATGGATGTCGATTCCGGTTTCGCGATGCGCGAACTCCGTCATCATCCGGGGTAAAACCGGAATGTCGAGCAAACAAAGTTCATGCGCGAGCCGATAGACGAGAATGGCATAGAATCCCGGATAGGATACGACGATCTGATCGCGGTTATAGGCGGCCGGATCGCCCTCGAAATGCGCTTCCAGGTCGGTCTTGATCAGTTCGCGGACATCAGGAAGGCGCAAGAGGAAACGATCGGTCAGGATTTTCGCTCGGCGCATCACATTGCCGTCGCCCTTGGTCGCTTCCTGATAGAGGAGCGATCGCGAAATCTGAACGGAAAGCCGCCGGTGCAGGCGCCGGACGATGCCGGCGGTGATCCATGAGAATCCCGTTTCCGGCTGATGATCGCCGAAGTACCCTGGAAGCAACAGGTTCTTTGCCAAAGCGACGATGCGTTTGACTTCCTTGTTAGAAGGCATGGCGCAGGGACAATGGTCTTTTTTGATTGGATTCTGGCGTTGGCTTGCAACGATCAATCCGATGATTTCGTGACGTTTCATGATGCCACCATCCCTTCTGATGCTGTATCCATTATATCATGCAATTCAAAGCGTTCCAAACGTTACGTCCCTTAAGAAAAATCCGGCCGAAGCCGGATTTCAGAAATTGAACATGACAATTTCCGGAAAGAATACAAGCAGGATGCCAAGTGCTAGCATGATCACTCCGCCCACCAGCGTCGACCACTTGGCATACCGGCTGGATACGCCGGTGACGCGCATCGTGATCATCGCCGCTGCGAAGACGATGATGTCATCGATCAGGAAGAAGAAAATGTAGAGTCCGATGAACGCATAATAAGCAGTGGCCGGCAGATCGTTGTAGGCAAGGATCTGCGTGAACAAGAGCGGCAATCCGGCCGAACAGGCAAGTTCGACGAAGTTGACGGAAATGGCGAGGGCGACGATGCCGACGAGGGCCACCAGAAAACTCTTTTCCCGGACGATCGTGCGGATCCGGTCGACGATTTTCCGTTTTTTCTCGATTCCCGTAACCTCGCATCCTTCCGCTTTTGTTTTGACTTTACGGAAGAATCGCCAAAGATTCCAGCCACCAAAAGCGAAGGCGACGACGCCGATCAGGATCCGGATCCAGACGACAGCGGTGATCGTGAGAGCCACGTTCAGCCAGGCCGCCATGAAAAGGAAGTACATCGCCCCGGAAGCGAACAGGAATGCGAAGCCAAGCCACCACATCCGCTTGCGGTTTCCCATGTTGGCAAGCATCGTGATCAGAAAGAGCAACACCCACATCGCGCACGGATTGAATCCGTCGACGATGCCGATGACGATGGCGGCGATGCCGATCGACAGATCGTCGATGGCGACTTCGCCGATGATCGGCAAGTGGATGACATCTCCTGGATCATAACCGAAATCATCGAAATCGTCTGGCAGCACCGCTTCGCCGTCGATGATCTTCTGAACGACGTCGGTATGTGCCATCGTCTGATATCGGCTGATCAGCGACTCGATGTCCCGTTTGGTCTGATCGTTGTATCCGGTCAGGGCAACGCCGCCGATGACCGTGTAGGGCGTTCCCGACTGATCGCCGAATGCCGTCTTGACGGCTTCGAACAATTCGGCGTTTGCCGGATCGGACACTTCGTAGCGAACGACGATAATGTTATCGTATCGCGTCAGGATTTCGTCGAGCGCAAGACCTTCGGCGCGACAGTTGACGCAGGTAATCAAATGAAAAAAGTGGACCGTCACGACGTTTTCGCCTTCGGCTTTGACCGGAGCGGACAAAGCCAGCGTTGCGAATATCGTCAGTATCACGAGAAACAGTTTGCGAATCAGTTTCATTGTTCGATACCAGCGAACAGACGTTCCATTTCTTTCATCGTCTTTTCGCCGACGAGCCGCAGGACCTCGCGGGTGCCGTCGACGACGATCAGCACCGGCAAGACGTCCCCGATTCCGTATTGCTTCACGGCATCACGGTCATCGTCATAATCGACATCGACTTGTTCATACCGCGGCCGCAGTTGGAAGAAAACCCGCCAACGGCTTTTCATGATCAGGCAACTCGGACACCATACGGCCGTAAACCGGAGGACAGTCATCAGGATAACCCCGCTTTCAGGCAGGCGACAAAGAGATCGATTTCCGCCGCTGTCGTCAAGTGCGAAATACTGACGCGGATCGATGTCCGGGCCCGGCGTTCATCGCCGGTCAGACGGAACACCGTTTCGGAACGGGTGGCTCCGGAGCTGCAGGCCGATTGTTTCGAGACACAGATTCCATGCTCGTCGAAATGGCGCAGCATGTCATCGGCATCGTGGCCGAGAACGCTCAGATTCAGAATGTGGGGAACGCAATCGACCGGACTATTGACGACGACGTCGCCGATGCTACTCAGTTCATGGCGCAGGCGTTGATTCAAAAAGTCTACGCGCTTGATTTTTGCATCAAGACCGGAAACGGCCAGTTCAAGAGCTTTTTCCATTGAAAGAATGAGTGGAACTGCTGGAGTACCACTCCGATAGCTGGTCGTGCTCTTTCCACCGTGAATGACCGGTTCAAGCAATGCTTCCGGGCGACGGAGCAATACGCCGATTCCCTTGAGACCGTAGAACTTATGAGCCGCAAAACTCACGAGGTCGATGTCCGCAAAGGAAAGTTGCATCTTTCCGATCGCTTGCGTGACGTCGCTGTGGAGAACGGCGTGCGAATGTCTGGCGACGATCGCCGCGATTTCCGCAAGCGGTTGGACGATGCCGATTTCGCTGTTGACGGCAGCGACGGAAACCAGAATCGTGTCTTCACCCATCAGGTGTTCCAGGGAATCCAATGCGACCTTGCCGTCGGGTCCGGTTTCCACCAGATCGACGCTGAAGCCAAGATTCTGCAAATATCCGAAGCAAGCCGTGACCGATGCATGTTCAAATGGCGTCGTGATCAGATGCATTCCATATTTGCGGTTTTTCATGGCGAATCCCTTGATGGCCAGATTGTTCGCTTCGGTCGCGCCGCTTGTATAAATTACTTCAAAATTCTCCGCTCCAAGCGTCGTCAAAATGCCTTCCGTCGCTTTCGCAACCGCCTGGGCGGCGGCGACACCGGGAGCGTGGAGCGAATTCGGATTGGCGAAATGCCGACGAGCCGCTTCGACGAACACATCAAGCGCTTCCGGAGCGACCGGCGTCGTCGCCGAGTAGTCTAGATAAATCATTGTATCCCACCTCAGCGCTTGCGCGCAGGAATTTTCATTCGTTGTAATGGATTGCTTCACCGAGAATGCCGGCTGCGGCTTCGCGGATCGTCTCCGACACCGTCGGATGGGCGAACACTGTCGCTGCGACCGCTTCCGCGCTCAAACCGTTCTGAAGCGCCACGGTTAGCGTAGCGATCAGTTCGTCGGCGCCGTCACCGAACACCGTGGCACCGACGAGACGCTTGGTTTCCAGATTTTGGATCAGTTTGACAAAACCGAGCGGCTGATTGGCGATGATCGCCCGGCCGTTGGCGCCAAAAGGCGATTTCGTGACGCGGATCGGTATGCCGGCCGCAAGCAGTTCCGCTTCCGTCTTTCCGACCCAGGCGAGCGCCGGTGAAGTATAGAGAACAGAGGGAATGAAATCATAGTCCATCCGCGCATCTCTGCCCAGAATGTCGTCGACGGCGATGATCGCCTGGCGACTGGCGGCGTGCGCGAGTTGAACCAGATTCGTGACGTCGCCGATCGCATGGATGTGGGGAACACTCGTCCGCATCCGTTCATCCACGGCGATGCCGTGATTAAAACCCATGAGTACGCCGGCGTTTTCAAGATCCAGTCCCGCTACTTCAGGTACACGGCCGACGGCCACGAGCACATATTCGGTGCTGATGGTTCGTTCGATCCCGTCCTGATGATAGACAATATGGGCGCCGCCTTCGAGACCGGTTTCGATCCGTGCCACTTTGGCACCCGTCTGGATGCTGATCTTCTGCTGCTTGGCGAAGCGCGAAAGCCGGTGAACGGCTTCCCGATCGGCCATTCCCAGGATGTCGGGCAACGCTTTGATCACATCGACCTTGACGCCTAGATGGGAAAACGCAAAGGCGAATTCCATCCCGATGATTCCACCGCCGATGACGGCGAGCGATCGGGGCAATTCGGCGAGCGACAGCAAGCCCTCGGAATCCAGGACGCAGGGAAGATCAAAACCGGGGCTCGGCAGTTTTTTGGTTTTGGCGCCGGTGGCGATGATGACATCATCGGCTTCGAACGTGACCTTGCCGGATGCGGTTTCTACTTCCAAAACCGCAGGCGCGAGGAACCGCGCCGTTCCGTCGAGTCGTTCAATACCCGCTTTGTCGAGCAGGAAGACGGTCCCGTCGACGAGCGTTTTGACGACCTGGTTCTTCCGTTCCTGGACGCGTTTGTAATCGACGCTGACGTTTTCGGCATCGATGCCGAAAAGCCGGCCGTTTTTGGCTTCACGATAGACTTCAGCGGCTTTGATCAGCGCTTTGGTCGGAATGCATCCGACATTCAGACAGGTACCGCCGATGAATCGCTTTTCAATCAGCGTGACCTTCAATCCCTGTTTCGCAGCGTAGAGGGCGGCGACATAGCCGCCGGGTCCCGCGCCGATGACGATCAGATCGCGTTTTGTCATCTCATCCATCGTGATGGCATCCTCCGTATCAAAAAAGTCGCAGCTGCATGGTGAGCAGACTGCAACTTCGTTCGTTTCATCTTGATGAAATTATAACAAATGGCGGAACGGATGTCAAGAAGGACCGGTTGGTTCATTTGCCAAGTTCGATCTTCGGTTGGTGCACGGCTTCCGTCGTCGTGAAATAGGCTCCGAAAATCAGAACGGCAAGGGCGACGAAGAAGGCGATGCCGGGCCATTGCCGGAAAATAGCGATCGAGATCCCCGCGCCGATGAAAGGCGCTACGGCGTAGTAAGTACTTGTTTTCGCCGCTCCCAGGCCTCTTTGTGCCCAGACATAGAAGAAGATGCTCAGGCCATATGCGATGAAACCGACTCCGAGGGCCGCCAGGATTAACGGAAAATTAGTTGAAAACGATCCGGTCGCAGCGGCGATAATAAGCGATACGGCGCCGGAAAAGACGCCTTTGACGATGACGACGTTGAGCGGATCCTTGACTGCTAGTTTGCGCGTGCAGTTGTTTTCCAGTCCCCAGCAGGTCGCCGCGGCGAGGATCAGCAGCGATCCGGTCGAAAACCGGAATGAAGCGAAATCGTTGATGGACAACAGGACGCTCGCGACCGTCACGAGGGCGATGCCGAGCCAGAGACGCCGCGAGATGCTTTCGCGGAAGAAAAGCAAGGCGATCACGGACGTCGCGACGATTTCGAAATTGTTGAGCAGGGAAGCGTTGGCGGCCGTCGTCGTGCGCAGACCATAGAGCAAAAGGATCGGGGCGGCGACGTCCAGAACGACCATCAGGATAAGATATGGCCGGTCCGCGCGGGAAAATGGGAGCCGGACTTGATTTGAATCACGACGGCGGAAAAGTGCGACCAATGCCATGCCGAGGCCGGCGCCGGCATACAATAGTCCTGCCATCATGACCGGTGAAAGGCCGACAAGGAGAAGTTTCGCCAAGGGAGCGCTCAGGGCATACAACCCGGCCGCCAGCAACGCCATTCCCATGTACTTCGATTGTTTCACGCCATCACGTCCGATCGCTGACCATTATATCATATGGAATCGTATTTTGGAATGAAACCATTATGTTCTTGATTTGTGTTAGCACTCTCGACTTGACAGTGCTAACTCAAAGGTGTATAATATCTGTGGCTTATAAGGAGGGATTTCTATGGTCCAACAAGACATGGAAAACTATCAGAACGATCCGAACGTCTTGACGAAGTTCGGCCGCAACATCATCGATGAGGTGAAAGCCGGGAAAATCGATCCGGTTATCGGCCGGGATGAAGAAATCCGCCGCATCATCAAAATCCTGTCGCGAAAAACCAAGAATAATCCGGTTCTGATCGGCGAACCGGGCGTTGGAAAAACGGCGATCGTGGAAGGCCTTGCCCGGCGGATCGTCGACAAGGACGTGCCGCTGGGACTGCAGAACAAAAGCATCTACGAACTTGACCTTGCCAGCCTCCTCGCCGGAGCGAAATACCGCGGCGAGTTTGAGGAACGTCTGAAAGCCGTCCTCAACAAGATCAAAGCATCGGAAGGCGAGATCATCCTCTTCATCGACGAAATCCACATGATCGTCGGCGCTGGCCGCACGGAAGGGGCGATGGACGCCTCGAACATGTTGAAACCGATGCTCGCCCGCGGCGAACTGCACTGCATCGGCGCCACGACCCTGAACGAATACCGCAAATACATCGAAAAGGACAATGCGCTCGAACGCCGTTTCCAGAAAGTCCAGATCGACGAACCGTCAGTGGCAGATACGATTTCGATCCTCCGCGGCCTCAAGGACCGTTTCGAAGCCTATCACGGCGTTCACATCAACGATGCCGCAATCATCGCCGCCGCGACGCTTGCGGACCGCTACATCACCGACCGGTTCCTACCCGACAAGGCGATCGACCTAATTGATGAGGCATGTGCATCGATCCGGATCGAGATCGATTCGATGCCGGCTGAACTCGACGGTGTCATGCGCAAGATCATGCAGTTAGAAATCGAGAAACGCGCGCTTGAAAAGGAGTCCGATCCGGTCACAAAGGAACGCCTCGTCAAGCTGAAAGCCGAACTGGCCCAGCTCCATTGCGACGAAGATGACTTGAAGAACCGCTGGAACCGCGAGAAAAACCAGCTCGAACGGACCAAGCGGATGAAAGCCGAACTCGAACATCTGAAAACCGATCTGCAGGAAGCATTCAACCGTTCCGACTATTCCCGGGCGGCCGAACTGCAGTATTCGAAGATCCCGACCTTGGAGAAGAACATCCTGACCGAATCCCAAGCGGAGGGCGACCGGCTCGTCAGTGAAGTCG
>CAZFHR010000060.1:3648-7399 GCA_964519115.1 uncultured Candidatus Izemoplasmatales bacterium | reverse complement strand
CGCGAAAGGTTCGGTCGTTCTTGCCGTCGGGCATCCGCGCGGCTATGATTTCTACGGATCGATCACCATGGGCGTCGTCGCCGGCCTTGACCGCGACGTTGCCGGCGATGGGTACGTCGGCTACATCCAGCACGATGCTTCGATCAATTCCGGCAATTCCGGTGGACCGCTCTACAATCTTGACGGCGAAGTGATCGGCATCAACGTTTCGAAGTTCGCATCGACCGAAATCGAAGGGATGGGGTTCGCCATTCCGATCAATATGGTGAAGGAAGTCATCGCCGCCGTCGAAGCGGGAACGATGCTCGGTGAAACCGTCAAGCCGCGGCTGGGCGCGTTGCTCCTTGACATCGCAGCCCTCGTGAGCGACGGGACCATCGCGGTCGACGGCCTGATCATCGACAACACCCTTAACCTTGATGACGTCATATTGACGCTTCCGACCGATGTCACCCTCGGACTGCTGGTCAAGGCGGTACACAGCGCCGGAACCCTGTATGGCACGGGTATCGCGATCGGCGATCTCATCACCAACGTCGGCGGCGAGCCGATTTCTTCGCTGGAAGCGTTCTATACGTTCTTCTATGCCAATTACGAATTTGGCGACATCGTTTCGATCCAGTATTACGACCTGGACGCGATGACGGCGATTTATGCCCTGAACGTCACGACAGTCGACGTCACGCTGAAGTGATCCGCCATTCCAATCAAAAAAAATCCGTCCCGGCAAAAACCGGGGCGGAATCTTTTTTATCGATATGAAGGAGTAGAAAAGAAAAAACGTCTCCAAAGGAGACATCGATTCTTCGGTTGGTTAGGCTCTCGTTACTTTTCCGCTCTTCAGGGCACGGGCAGAAACATAGACGCGTTTCACGTTTCCGTTTTCGTCGATGATGCGGACTTTTTGCAGGTTGGCTTTCCAAAGTTTCCGGGTGGCGATCATGGAGTGGGAACGTTGGTTGCCCGACATGAACTTTTTACCGGTAATCGCACAAACTCTCGGCATGGGGTATCACTCCGTTTCTGTATCAATTCAGCAATCTATATTTTACCATATATTAATTGTATTGCAAGGAAAATGTGATTTTTTCGCATTCCGACCGCTGCCTTTGCGGGTAAAGTTAAAGTTATTGATTTTTATCAACGGATATGATATTATGAGTGTGCTTTTTTGGCAAACTCGCGGAAAGCGCCCTGCTGACCGTTCACCGATACCTATTCAACACTCATTTGGAGGAACTATGGATACATTTTTGCTGGATGGCCAGTTATTTAAAAGGATGGCCGTCAACGGCTCGATTTCGCTCCGCAACAACGTCGATCGGATCAATGAACTGAATGTTTTCCCCGTTCCGGACGGCGATACCGGCTCCAATATGGCCGCGACCATGACCGCCGGCGTCAAAGCCATCGCCCAGAACGATGACACTGCGATCGGCAATATTACGAAAGTCCTTGCCCGGGGCATGCTGATGGGGGCCAGAGGCAACTCCGGCGTCATCCTGTCGCAGCTGTTCAGCGGCCTGGCAAACGGGTTGAAAGGATTCAACGAAGTCGATACCTGCACGTTCTCGCGTGCACTCAGAATGGGTGTCGAGCAAGCCTATGCGGCCGTCATTAACCCGGTCGAGGGCACGATGCTCACCGTAGCACGCGAAGGCGCCGACCGCGCCATGTCGCTTTGCCCGGGCACCAAAGCATTCGATGATTTGTTCGACGCCTACAAGATTGAACTTGATGCTTCGCTCGAACGGACTCCGGATCTGTTGCCAATTCTCAAAGAAGTCGGCGTCATCGATTCCGGCGGTGCCGGCTACATCGAAATCGTCAACGGCATGATGGATGCCCTTAAAGGAATCTACTATACGGATGCCGTCGAAAGCGCCGGAAAATCCGGAAGCGGCAGTTATGTTTCGCCGCTCAACCACGAGGCGTTCAAGGATGCCGGCAATTTCGGGTATTGCACGGAATTCATCATGCAGATCGAGAAAGTCGACGAATTCGTCCAAAAGGACTTCATCGAGATGATTTCGCCGCTCGGCGATTCCCTCGTCTGCGTCCAGGACGAAAACATCCTGAAAATCCACGTCCACACGAAAACGCCGGGCGACGTCCTCAATCTGGCGCAGCGTTTCGGCTTCTTCATCAACCTCAAAATCGAAAACATGTCGGTTCAGCATACCGAAGTCGTCATGCATGAGCCGACTTCCGGCGATGAACCGTGCGAATGCGGCCATGACCACACGCACGGCTCCACGCCGCGGATCAAGAAGAAATATGCCATCATCGCCGTCGTCAACGGCGACGGTCTGAAGGAAACTTTCATCGAGATGGGCTGCGATTTCATCATCGAAGGCGGCCAGACGATGAACCCGTCGATCGAGGACTTCGTGAAAGCCTGCGATGCGATCGAAGCCGAATCGGTCCTGATCATCCCCAACAACAAGAACGTGCTCCTTTCCGCGGAAACAGCCGCCAAGATCATCGAGAACAAGCGTGTGTTCGTCCTGCCGGCGAAAACGATCGCCCAGGGCTATGCCTCGCTGACGATGTTTGATGCGACGCAAAACGTCGAAAAGAACCTCGCTGACATGGCTGGCCACATCAAGAACGTCAAAACGGGGGAAATCACGTACGCCATCCGCGATTCCGTGAATAACGGCGTCCAGATCAAGAAGAACGATTTCATCGGTATCTACGATGGTGAAATCATCGCCTGCGAACAGGATCGTCTGCATGTCGCGATCCAGACATCCCTGGCGATGCTCGAACCAAAGAGCGAAATCGTCACCATCATGTATGGGTCCGATGTCGATTCCCACGAAGTCGACCTTCTCGTCGACGCCATCGAAGAAAATTCCTCCGTCGAACTCGAAACGATTTCCGGCGGTCAGGACATCTATTCCTATATCATCTCGGTCGAATGATCGAAACCCAATGAAAAGACGCTTAACTGCGTCTTTTTTGTTTTCCGCGGGCAAATATCCGCGTTCGTGATACAATAAAAATGGAATCTTCGGCAATCGGGAGAAGAAAGGCGATGAATGCCATGGATGCATTACTGGCAATCAAAGGCATCGGCAAGGTGACAGCCGGAAAACTACTCGCTGCCGGCATCGCGACGCCGACGGATGTCGTTTCGACCTTTCCCGTCCGCTATGAACGCCATTTCATCACTGCGTTCCAGGACGCTGCGATTGGCATTGATTCGACGCTCATAGCCATCGTGCAGCAACCGGCCACCATCGCCTACATCCGCAAAAGACTGACGAAACTGACGGTGGAAGTACTGATCGAGGGTCATACCGTGCGCGTCGTCATCTTCAATCGCGAATTTCTTCGCGGTGCGCTTGTTCCGGGGATCGAGATCGTTTGCAGCGGCCATTTCGAAAACGACCGCCGACATTTTACGGCAAACGACCTCGTATTGCGGAAAAACTATCGCGAAGGCATCATTCCGGTCTACAATGTCGACGGGATACCGGACCGGACGTTTGCCAAATTCGTCGCCGGGGCACGACCGCTTGCGCCCGCAGCTGCAGATGAAACGCTCCCGGCGCGTCTGCTTACGAGCCGGACCCTGGTCGGCAATGCCGCGCTTCTTGACATCGTCCATCAGCCGGCTTCGATCCCGGACGTTGAGACGGCTTCGCGTCGGATCAAATACGAAGAACTTTTACGCTTCGGCCTCAGCATCCATGCGCTGAAACGGGCAAACGACCGCATCGCCGCCGAACCGAAACGATACGAT
>CAZFHR010000060.1:0-3638 GCA_964519115.1 uncultured Candidatus Izemoplasmatales bacterium | reverse complement strand
GATCAAAAGCAGGCGACCAACGACATCTTCGCCGACCTGAAACGGCCGCGGCGGATGCTTCGGCTGCTGCAGGGCGATGTCGGCAGTGGCAAGACCATCTGCGCCGCGATCGCCATCTTCGCGGTCTGGACGGCGGGTGAACAGACCGCCTTCATGGCACCGACGGAAATCCTCGCCCACCAGCATTATCTGAATCTTCAGACACTATTCAAGCCTTTTGGTATTGGCGTCGCATTTCTTTCGGGCGCGATCAAGGGTATCGCCCGCACCGAAATCATGCAAGGACTTGCCGACGGTAGAATCGCCGTCGTATGTGGCACTCATGCCCTGATTCAGGAACCCGTGAACTATCGTCGCCTCGGATTCGCCGTCATCGACGAACAGCACCGATTCGGCGTCGGCCAACGCAAAGCGCTCCGGGAAAAAGGCTGGAAGCCGGATGTACTCCTGATGAGTGCCACACCGATTCCGCGGACCCTGGCCATCGCCGTGTTCGGCGACATGGACGTCTCATCGATTCATACCCTTCCCGGCGGTCGCCGGCCGATCGTCACGAAAATCGGCGATTTCACCGATTTTCCCGCCATCGCCGCTGCCGTGGCAACCGAAATCGCGGCCGGCAGACAAGCCTACTTCATCGCCCCCCTCGTCGCCACCGACGCCGATTCCGCCGCCTTGAGCGTCACCGAAGCGGCTGATCTCGTGTCCCGTCACCTGCCTTCCGGTTTTTCCGTCGCCGTCCTGCACGGTAAGATGAAAGCCGCTGACAAGGACCGGATCGTCGCCGCGTTCCGACAGGGAGAAACCGACATTCTCGTGGCAACGACGGTCGTCGAGGTCGGCGTCGACGTTCCCAACGCGACCGTGATGGTCATTCTGAACGCCGACCGATTCGGATTGTCGCAGCTGCATCAGCTCCGTGGTCGTGTCGGCCGGGGCGGCAGTCAGTCGTACTGTCATCTGATCACCGATGTTTCGGTTTTGGCCGACGATCGTCTCACCATCCTCGAACAGACGAACGATGGTTTTGCGATCAGCGAGGAAGACTTGAAACGACGCGGTCCCGGCGAAGTGTTCGGCGCGGAACAGACCGGCATTCCCCGGTTCAAAATGGCCAACATCGTCACCGACCGGGATTTGCTTGTCATGGCTTTTGCCGATGCCAAAACCCTGTTCGGCGATCCCGACCCGGTGGCGAATGCCCTCGTCGGTCAGGCTTTGTCGACGTTGGAATCATACCATTTAGATTGAAAATATGTTATACTAATCGAGAGGTGTTATCCATGATCAGACTTGCAGTCGACGCCATGGGCGGCGATTATGCCCCGAAAGAACAGATCGAAGGTGTCATGGCGGCGATCCGCAGCATTCCCGACATCACGATCAACCTGTACGGCGATGAAGCCGAAATCGCCAAATACCTGACAAATCCGGATCGGATCACCGTCATCCCGAGCCACTATGTGATTCCGATGGGCGAACACAATCCGATCAAGGCGATCAAGGATCATCCCGAGTCTTCGATGGCGATGGCCCTCTCCAGCCTCCGTAAGGGCGACAGCGACGCCGTCGTGTCCGCCGGTGCTACCCAGGCGCTGATCGCCGGCGCACACATCCTCGTCCGCCGGATGCCCGGTTTTAAAAGAACGGCGATCGCACCGACGATTCCCTCGCTTGACGGCCGGGGAACGGTTCTGCTCGACTGCGGCGCCAATCTTGAAATCCGGCCCGAGCATATGCTCCAGCAGGCCTATTTCGCCACCGTATACGTCAAAGAAGTAATGAAGCGGCCCGACCCCGTCGTCGGTCTCATCAACATCGGCACCGAAGAAGGCAAAGGCCGCGAACTTGACAATGAAGTCTACCAGCTTTTCAAAGCGACCGATCTCTTTAAATTCTATGGCAACGTCGAACCGAAAGAAGTCCTGAATCCACCCTGCGACATCCTCATTTCCGACGGGTTCACAGCGAACATCGTGATGAAGACGATGGAAGGCACGGCCAAAGGCATGGCGGCGCTCCTGAAGCGCGAACTGACGGCGACCTTCTTCGGCAAGATCGGCGCCCTGCTCGCAAAGCCGAATCTGAAACGGTTCAAAAAAGCGATGTCAGCCGAAGAAATCGGCGGCGCCATGCTGTTCGGCCTGTATGCGCCGGTCATCAAGGCCCAGGGTGCATCGAAAGCCTATGGCTTCTTCAATGGCATCCGGCAGGCAGCGGACGTCGTCCGCAGCGGCGTCTTCCCGAAAGTGGCTGCTTATGTGAAAGAAGCGGGGGCGAGTCTTGCCAATGAAGAATAAGTGGCATGAACTCGAAGCCTACTTCGGGCTGTCGTTCAAGGACGAAAGTCTCCTTGAGCGCGCTTTGACCCACTCCTCTTTTGCCAACGAGCAACACACCAAGTCCAACCAGCGACTCGAATTTCTCGGCGATGCCGTGATCGATCTTGCGGTCGGAAAATATCTTTTTGACAAGCTGCCCGACGATGAAGGCGTCCTCACGAAGAAACGAGCGCAGGAAGTGTGCGAAGCCAGCCTCGCCGAATTCGCCCGCAGTTTTCATCTGGGTGATTATCTCCAACTCGGCAAAGGTGAAGAAAAAAACCAGGGGCGCGAACGGTCGGCGGTTCTCGCCGACGCCTTCGAAGCCTTCCTCGGGGCGATTTTCCTCGACAAGGGCCTGAAAGAAGTCTATAAAGTCCTCGATAAAGTCGTTTTCCCGGTGATCGAAGCCGATCTCGGGACCGCCGACGATGACTTCAAGAGCACCTTGCAGGAACTGGTGCAATCGGAAAAACGGACGCTCGAATACGTGATCGAAGCGGAAACCGGGCCTTCGCATGCGAAGGAATTCGTCGCCTGCGTGCGTTTCATCGACGAAAACATCATCCTCGGCCGCGGTGGCGGCACGACGAAGAAACAGGCGGAACAGAACGCCGCCCGCGCCGCACTCGAACTGCTCGCTTCCACCGACGCGCAGGATGAAGAATGAGAACAAGAAAGGAGGAGCGCTGTCCTTTCCGTTTCTGACGGAAAAACATCGCGTGAATTCCATGGTACACGAATTATGCATGAAACTGATCGCCGAGGGAATCATCGATTTCAACAAACTGCTCCTCGCCAATTATCAAATCCTCGGTTTGAGTGAAACCGGGGCTTTCGTCGTCATCGAACTGTTTCGCCGCGGTCAGAAGGGCGAGCGGATCCTCAACCCCGAAAAACTTGCCAAATCCCTTGCCATGCCACTCGACCAGGTCATGCAGATCCTGGAGACGCTGATGAAGCAGGAACTGCTGACGATTGAAATGGTTCCCGGCGTTTCCGGCAAGGAATCGGAAAGCTATCATCTGAACAACGTGGTGTCAAGGATCATCACCGATTATGAAAAACGGCTGGCCGCCGAAAACGCGAAACCGAAAGTCGGCGCGACCACCGAAGAGGAAATCGTCAACATGCTCGAATCCGGCTTTCAGAAACAGCTGACGCCGATCGAAATTGAAATCATCAAGAAGTGGGTGTCCGAAGACGGATTTCAGCTCCTGGATATCCGCAGAGCCGTGCTCGACGCCGTCAAGGCCAACAAGCATTCGCTGAGCTATGTCGATTCCCTGCTCGTCAAGCGCCGCGCCGCCGAGAGAA
>CAZFHR010000059.1:0-7454 GCA_964519115.1 uncultured Candidatus Izemoplasmatales bacterium | reverse complement strand
TAATCGCCTTGCGGGTAGGTACGGATGCCTACTACCCTGCCGACCGTTTTCCCGCCCTGAACCACGGCCATGCCGATCAGATCGGCGGCGATGAATTCGTTGGCGTTCAGATGGACCGGCATGGCGTCTTCGGCATAGAGATCGAGCCCTTTGTAAGGTTCGACATCCTCGATCCGGGAAAAACCCGCAAACGTCAAAAGATCGAATCCCTGATGAACCCTGAATCCGGTCACGGTCACCGGCTTCATGCCTTCAGCGGTCGCGATGAACAGGGTATTGCCGGCGGCGTACCGGTCGGCTTTGAAATCGGTGGCAGGCAGAACTTTGATTTCCCCCTTCAAAGCGTGGGAATTGACGATTTTACCGATGCGGATGAGACCCATGCCGTCAGCTCCGACGGGCTTTCCTGCCCGTGTAAGCCAGTTTCGGGGTGCGGTCGACATGATACACGCCCCAGTGCTTCTCCGGCTCGATTGGGTCGTTTCCGCCCTTCCAGGGCTCATCGAACGCTTCGAACACGAACATCGTGATCTGATTGTCGCGGCTCCAGCGTTCGACCTGGGCGAGATATTCGGCCTGCTCGGCTTCCCCGACCTGGTCTTTGTCCATCGAATCGTTACAGGAGGTCGCCCATCCGTACTCCGTGAAGAGAATCTGTTTTCCCGGATAGGCGGCGCGGTTTTCTTCATAATCGAATATGTTGACGCCCAAGGCTTCGTCAAGCCGCTTGCGCGACCACAGCGGATAGGAATGGATGCAGATGAAATCGACTTCCGTGGCGATCGGTGCCCCTTTCGTTTTCCAGTAATGGGCGCCTTCGCAGAACGTAACCGGAATGTCGGTGAGCGTCTTGAGATAACGGACATGAGCGGCCAAAGATTCCGCCGACATCAGATTTCCGTGCCAGTCCGAAGTCGATTCGTTACCGACGGAAACCGCCATGACGATGTCCTTGTACCGGTTCGCCAAAACGGCCATCCGGTCAAGTTGGCGAAGATTTTCGATTTTATTGACGGCGATTTCCGCTTCGGAATGCAATCCGCCCCAGGGACATTTGGGATTGGATATTTCTCCCCCCGGTTCGACGCCGAGCATGACTTTGAACGGCAGCCGTTCCTCTTCGATCACCTTCAGGACGGTACCCGCATGCTCCTGGATGTCGTACATCCGGAGATAATCGAAATGCGGTTTCAAAATCGTCAGATCTTCCAGCACCTGCGCATACGTCGGGAATATCCGCGTGGGCGGAATCTGGTTTTCACGAAAACCGGAATAACAGACGCCTTTTCCATACTTGATCATAGTATCCCTCCAAGTCAATAAAAGTGTATCATAAATCCCGTTTTTATTCAACGCCATCCGATAGAAAAGACGGGATCGCTCCCGTCCGTTTCAAGCTTCCGTCGTGATTTCTCCGGCTTTCTTCAAAGTGATCTTGGTGACGAGTGGACCGACCAGTTCATAGATCAGCGTGGCGCAGAGGATGATGGCCCGGATCATCCCCGCGGTTTCGAAATCGAGGATGTCGACTGCCACCAGGCTGAGGCCGATCGCGACGCCGGCCTGCGGAATCAGGGCGAACCCGAGATACTTGGATATGACCTTGTCCGCTTTGCTGATCTTGGCTCCGAACCAGGCGCCGAAAATTTTCCCGACGACCCGCAGGACCACATAGATGATGCCGACGATGCCGATCTGTTTCAAAACGCTCAGGTTGAGATCGGCACCGTTTAGGACGAAGAACATGATGTAGATCGGCGGCGTCACAAAATAGATGAGCCCACTGACAAGATCGTAGACGGGACTCAGGTTGGCGAACACGGCTCCCATCGCCATGCAGGCGAGAAGCGGTGAAGCGCCGGCGATGTCGGCCAGATAGACGCAGAGGAAGACCGCCGCGACGACGAGCGAAATCCGGTTGCCGCGCCCGGTGAACCATTTGCACCCGAAGACGATGATTAGGCCGAGAATGCCGCCGATGCCGAGGGACATCACGATTTCCCACAGCGGCTCGAAAACCTGCAGGATGATCGGCGTCGTCGCCGCTTCCGTCCGCGACAGGGCCTTGGCGATCGCCACGAAGATGCCGAAGAACATGATCGCCGTGCCGTCGTCAAGCGCGACGACGCTCATCAGCGTGTCGGTGAGCGGTCCTTTCGCCTTGTATTGCCGGACGACCATCAGCGTCGCCGCCGGTGCGGTGGCCGCGGCGATGGCCGCAAGGACGAGGGCAAAGCGGATGTGGAAGTTGTCGACTTGTCCGGCGATCCACAGATAGATCATGATGCCGCCGAACACGAAGAGGATCGCAAATAAAGATTCGAGAGTGGCAATGATGATCGGCCCGGGACCGACGCGTTTGAAATAGGAAAGTTTCAATTCATTACCGATGGAAAAGGCGATGAATCCCAATGCGACGTTTGAAACGAGGCTCAACCCGGCAATGGCGTCGGCGGAAATCAGGCCGTTACCGAAAATCAGGCCAAAAAGGCTCGGTCCGAACAGCAGACCGCCGATCAGGTATCCTGTGACGTTCGGCATCTTGATCGCCTTCGCGATTTTGCCGAACAAAAGGCCGATGATCAGTACGATCCCGGCATAAAACAATATTTGGATTCCCATAATTCCGATTACGCCCCCGTTACTTCTTGAAGCCTTTGATGAAATCGATCGGCAGCGAGAACGCGATGCCGGAATTCGGTTTGTTGAGATCGCCGACGACCTGATCGATGATCTTTGACACGATGTCGACCTGCTCGTCTTCCAGCGCCATCAAAATAACCCGCGATTCGGCGCGCGGCTGGTCAAAAATGGCGCGGAGCGAGCCGATGAACTCGTTACCGAGATCGTCGTTCTCCATCAGCCGCCGACCCATGCCGGTACTGTTGATGATCGTCGCGCCCTTGATGCCGGCCTCTTTCAACCGATGGACGAAAGGATCGAGGTGTTCGACTTTGTTCATGACGAATACCATTAGTTTCATAATTTTCTCCTTTGAAAGGTAACTTCAAAACGAATATTGATTATACACCCGAAGCCATCCGAATTCAAGCCATAAAATCGGGATCATACCATCTTTTTTCCGAATGCCCAGCGGATGAAGCCGGGAAACCGGTCCTGCCAGAAGAGTTCGGTGTGGTGTCCGGACCGATCGAAGACGAAATGCAGGCGATCGGCGTCCAGACCTTTCGATCTTAACGCACGTTGCAGGCGCCAAGCGCGCCGTGCAAGCAGGAAAGACGCGAGCCAAGTCGTCCCTTCGCGGCCTCCCATATCATGATAGATTCGCGACGAATGGAAATCCGCGCCGTCAATGCGGGCAAAGATGTCCGCGGCGATGATCCAGAGCGCCGGCGAGAACGCGCCGACAACGCCGAACACGTCACCATGACTGGTTCCCAAATAAAGTGCGATGTTTCCCCCGCAGGAACTGCCGCACGTCCCGGTATGCTCCCGATTCGGCAGCGTCCGGAAGCGGGCGTCGATCGAAGGTTTCAGCGTTTCGATGAGAAAACGAGCATAGGCTTCCCCTTCCGGAACGATCAGCCTGTTTCCGGAAAGTTTTAGAAGTCTGGGCATGACATGAGCCGAAATCGCCGACGAATATTCGCCGATCCGAGTGTCGCTGCCGCTGTCGATGCCGACGACGATGATGCCAGAAATCGCGCCATCCGCCTGCATCCGGTCAAGCGATCGCGCCACATCCCACGAATAGCCGCTCCAGAGGGAGGGGTCGAAAAGGTTTTGGCCGTCATGCATATAGAGAACAGGGTAACGTCTGTCCGGATCGGTTTCGTATCCGGCGGGAAGGAGAATCCGGACCGTCCGCTGCCGGTTTGCCAAGGTTTCGATATTCCACGTTTCCATCAACAATCCGCTCATACGGCACCCCCGAATCTCATATGATTATACCGCTTCCTCCGGGTCAATGCAACTTCGGACAGATAAAAACCGCGAACAATCATTTTCACGACACGAAATCGTCTTTGACGATGGTATAATGGGGATATATTGGGTGAAAGCAGGTGACTTCCATGCTCGAAAACAACAAGAAAAACGTCATGATCAAGTCAAAATATACGGATACGGTCGACCGCAACCTGCCGCTGCCGGAATATCCCCGTCCCCTGCTGCAGCGGGACGGATGGATCAATCTCAATGGCAAGTACGAATATGCGGTCTTGGCTCGGGATGTCGCCTTTCCGGATGCGTTTCCCGGCGAAATCCTCGTTCCCTTCTGCATTGAAAGCCCATTGTCGGGAGTGTGCCGACCGCTGCTGCCGGATGAGAAACTCTGGTACAAACGGACGATCCGGGTGCCGAAACTCGGCGAAGGTGATCGGTTGCTGCTCCATTTTGAAGCCGTGGACTACATCGCCGAAACGTTCATCAACCAGACTTTCGTCGGCCGCCATGTCGGCGGGTATCTTCCGTTTCACTATGACATCACCGATTTGGTCGTTCCGGGAATGAACGAACTGATCGTCGGTGTGACCGATCCAACCGACCATGGGCGGCAAGAACGCGGGAAACAGGTACTTGAACCCAAGGGTATCTGGTACACCGCGACTTCGGGCATCTGGCAGACCGTCTGGATGGAAGTCGTGAGCGACGTCCGCGTCGCCGACCTGAAAATCATCACCGACTGGGATCATTCCCAGATCCGGATCAAACCTTCGCTGACCCAGGATGACGCCAAGGTGAAACTGACCATCCGCCATGGCAAGAAAACGATTGTTCAGAAAGACATCGATTCCGACTGCTTCAATATCGTACCGATTCCCGACTGCCAGTCCTGGTCGCCGGAACAACCGTTTCTTTACGATGTTCTGATTGAAGTCCGTCAGGAAGCAATCGTGAAGGACAAGGTGAAGAGTTATTTCGGCATGCGCAAGATTGAAATCCGCAAGGACGATCACGGATACCCCCGGATTCTGCTGAACGGCAAGCCCTATTTTCAGACGGGCGTCCTTGATCAGGGGTATTATCCCGACGGCCTGCTCACGCAACCTTGCGATCAGGCCCTGCAGGATGATATCCAGGCGATGAAGGACCTCGGCTTCAACATGCTCCGTAAACATATCAAGATCGAATCAGAACGATGGTATTATCATTGCGATCGCCTTGGCATGCTGGTCTGGCAGGACATGCCTTCCGGCGGTGATGGCTATATCGGCGACTGGCTCGCCGCCATTTGGCCCAATCTGTTGCCCGGCCTGCCCATCCGCGACGATCGCTATGCAACTTTCAAGCGCGCCGACGCCACCGGAAGGAGCGAGTTTTTGGAACATCTGACCGGCATGATTGATCACCTCTTCAACCATCCTTCGATCGTCTGCTGGGTTCCGTTCAATGAAGCCTGGGGCCAGTTCGATGCCAAGAAAACCGCCGCTTTCGTAAAATCGATCGATCCTTCGCGGCTCGTCGATCATGCCAGCGGCTGGTATGATCAGGGCGGTCCTGATCTGATCAGCCGACACCGGTACATCCTGAAACTCAAGGCCCCGCGTCCAGACGGCCGGCGGCCGTTCGTTCTTTCCGAATTCGGCGGTTACAGTCAAATCATCCCGGATCACGTCTGGAATCCCTCCGGCTCGTTTGGCTACCGCATGTACAACACCCCAGAAGCCATCACAGCCGCATACGCCAAACTGATAAACGAACAGGTGCTCCCGCTCGTCAAGGCGGGTCTGTGCGCGACGGTCTATACCCAGCTTTCGGATGTGGAACTGGAAGTGAATGGGCTTCTCACCTATGACCGCGAACGTACGAAGATCGATGCCCGGACTGTCCGTGAACTCAACACGGCCCTCAAGGCAATTCAATATTAAAAAAACGATGCATCGGCACCGTTTTTGGTTTCAAGGCAGGAAATAGAGGGAAAGCGCAAGGCAGATCTGAGCGGCGTAATAGGTAACGAGATTGGTGATGATGTAAGGCGCCCCCGTTTTGCCTTTGAAGTAGATCTGGGAGAGAATCAGATCGGATGCGGCGAACAGGATTCCGCCAGCGCAGACGAGTGCCGAGAGCGGATCTCCCGCCCGCGTGACGAAGGCATGGACGCCCTCCGCGGCCACGAGGAAGACAAGAAAGGTGTAAATTGACGACGAGACTTTCGAATTGCCCCAGTCCATCTTCATCCAGCGGGATGCGATGACGACGACCACGGTCAGCGCGACCGCCACGAGGATGGCGATGCCGCTGATGCCGAAACGCCAGATCATGGCATAATAGTAGAACAGATGACCAATGGCGAAACAGATCGTGCCACCGAGGATGAGGCGGGAATTTTCAATTTTCGGACGAAGACTCCGAAGCGCCAGATACAGATCCCCGAGCAGTCCGCAGACGAGTCCGAGAATGAAAAAGGCATAATAGTCGACGTCAAGATGCAGATCGGGATTCTGACCCGTGACGTAGCGGAAGACGGCGGCGACCGCCAGGGCGACGAAGGCGAAACTGGCAAAGCCTTTGAACCAAAAAGCTGTTACGGGGTTGCCTTTCACCTCGAGAAATATAAAAATGACGCACAGGATGATGGCGGGTGGCAGAATGTAGAAATACGGCATCGGGATCCCTCCGGTCCAGCAGAATGAAAGCCTTCCCATTCATTATACCGAAGCGGGAAAGAAAAAGCGAGTGGGCCGGCAAATATAAGGACGATCATTCGATCAGATGGCGTATAATAGAAGATAGGAAAGCGGGGTCTCCTTATGTTGAAACGCCTTTTGAAAGTCATTCTGGTTCTTGTACTCTTGGTGATCGTGGGAGTCATCGCGTTCGTGGTGACGCTTCAGGTCACCGAATATGTTCCGGCCGAAACCGAAATTCTGACGGTAGCGACGCCGGACGGATATGTCGGAACCGAAGTCACCATTGGCGCTACGATCAAAATCATGACGTGGAACATCGGCTACGGTTCGCTCAGCGCGACCGAAGACTTCGTGATGGACGGCGGCGTGAAAGGCCGCATGGACAGCGAGGCCGAGGTCACCGCAAATCTCGACGCGATCGCCGGTGTGCTGACCACCCAGACCGCCGACATCTACTTTCTCCAGGAAGTCGACGAAGCTTCGAACCGTTCCTACGACACGCTTCAGTATACCCGATTTACCGATCTGTTCGCGATGCCGGTTTCGTATGGTCTCAATTACCGGTGCCGATTCGTTCCGTTCCCGTTTGAAATCGGGCAGATGATGGGCAACGTCACAAGCGGCATCGTCACGGCGGCCGACTTCACGGTCGAATCGGCGACGAGACATCAGTTGCCCGGCGCCTTCGCCTGGCCGATCCGGCTCGCCAATCTCAAGCGCTGCATCGTCGTGACACGGCTGCCGGTCGCCGGTTCCGATCATAAACTCGTCTTGATCAACGTGCATCTGTCCGCCTACGACGACGGTACGATGCGTCTGCAGGAAATGGCTGCCCTGAAAACGATCATGGGTGCCGAAACC
>CAZFHR010000058.1:0-7477 GCA_964519115.1 uncultured Candidatus Izemoplasmatales bacterium | reverse complement strand
AGCGAAACCTCCGTGAGCAGACTGTCGATCCGGCGATGATGATCGATAACGACGATGTTCTTCGTCTTTTCCAGCAGTTTCGGTTCGATCGTCTGGACTGGGCTGTGATGATCGACGATGACAAGCAGGCTGTTTGCGTTCACGGCGTCCATCGCCTCGTCGACGTCGATGATGTATTCGAGCAGTTTGATGTATTCACGATTGAGCATATTGATGACCTTGGCGCAAGTCTGATCGATGTTGTCAAAATCGAGGACGATGCGGGCGTACTTGTTTTGGGCAATCGCCATATGCAGAATGCCGATGGCCGCGCCAAAGGCGTCTATGTCGGTCGATTTATGCGGAACGATGAACATTTGCTCGCTCTTTGCGATCAGGTCGGAAACAACGCGGGAATTAATTTTGGCGGTGATTTTCGTCCGTTTTTCGACGGTATTGCTCTTGCCGCCGAAAAACTTGAGCGCCTGATTCTGGGCATTGACGACGACCTGGTCGCCACCGCGTCCGAGCGCGAGTTTCAATGCGTCTTCCGCGAGTTCACCGAGTTGGTTGCGCGCCACGTCGAAGCAGGCGACCCCGAGGCTCATCGTGACGCGGACGTCGTTCTGGTTGGAAATTTCGCTGATCGTATCCAGAATCGAGAACTCGTCCTTGATCATCGAATCGAGTTGTTTCCGAGTCATGAAAATGATCGACTTTTCCGGTCGCAGATTCAAAAAATAGGCATCGTATTTCCGACACCAATTGTCGAGCGCACCAAGATATTTTCCTTGCAGATTGGTCTTGATCTGAAGATCCAGATGGGCCGTCGCTTCGTCAAGATTGTCGAGGTTGATGACCCCAACGGCGTCGGTGTTGTCACGAAGCCGGATTTTGACTTCTTCGCGTTCCGTCACTTCAAACAGATAGACGCATTTGTTCTTCGGATAATGGATGACTTCGAAGTTCTTGGAATAGACGTCAAGGATGAATTTTCCTTCGCGTTTCTGAATCTGATTATACAAATCGTCGTGGACGAAACTGATCTTCCGTTCGACGAGGATGTTTGAAAAGTATTCTTTGGCGGCGCTGTTGGCCCAGATGATCGTGAAATTTTCATCATAGAGGAACATCCCGACGGGCAGATACGACAAAGCGATGTCTTCGCTGTTTTTAAGGCGTTTGGATAGCAGATTCGCCTCTCGGATGCGAACTTCTAACGTTTTGATTTGATCAATCCGGCGGCGTCCGGTCGTCGTGCCGATTAAAACGCTCAGGATGATCGACAGCACCAAAGCGCCGAACAGGATCAGATAGATGCGGTCTTCCAGGGTCCAAAGATAGTAAAAACCGGCAGCCGCGACCGCCAGGAAAATCAACGATGACAAAACAACAATGATGACCGGATGTTTTTTCATTACCGTTCGGACACCTCTTTCGATTGTCGATCACGTTAATTATATCATATAATGATTAAAATGCAAATGTGCGCCGGCAAGCGTAAAAAAAGACTCTGTTTCAGAGTCTTTCCATCGCGATTTTACTAGTCTTTTACGTATGGCAGCAATGCCATGTAACGGGCGCGTTTGATCGCTGCGGCAAGGTGTTTTTGATAGTATGCCTTCGTCCCGGTCACCCGGCGCGGAAGGATTTTTCCCCGTTCAGAGATGAACTTCTTGAGAAGCTCGAAATCCTTGAAATCGATATATTGAACTTTATTGTCCGTGAAGTAGCATCTTTTTTTGCTCTTCTTCCGGAACCCCTTGTTGCCTTGAGAAGATCCTTGCGGTCTGCTATTGTACATTGGTGATTCCTCCTGGTTTTAGAATGGAAGGTCGTCTTCGATATTGGGAAGAGCGACGTCTTTGTCATAGTTGTTCGTCTCTTTCGGTTCGGCGGACGGACGAGAGCCTTCGGTCTGAGCTTTGGATTCGAGGAACACGACCGAATCGCAGACGATTTCCGTCACGAAACGGCGATTGTTCGTATTGTCGGTATAGTCCCGGGTCTGGATGCGTCCGTCGACGGCCACCATATGGCCCTTGCGGACATACTTGCTGACGTTTTCGGCTTGTTTCCGCCAGGCGATGCACGGAATGAAATCCGCCGTATTGTTATCGTTTCCGCCGGCATTGTTTCCGCTCGAAAACGGACGGTTGCAGGCCAAGGTGAAGGAAACGACCGGAATGTTGTTGTTATTCGTATAACGAAGTTCAGGGTCTCTGACCAAACGGCCGACAAGCACTACTCTGTTCAACATCTGCGAATTCCTCCCGACTTATCTTTCTTCGCGGTTAACAATGATGTGTCTCAGGATGGTTTCTTTCAATCCCATGACACGGTCGAGTTCGTTGAGTGCATCGACTTCCATTTCGACATCGAGCACCACGTAAAAGCCTTTTTTGAAATCGGCGATTTCGTAAGCCAGATCCCGTGTTCCCCATTCGTTTACCGCAAGTTTCACGGTGCCGCGCGAAGTCAGGATGGCATTCATTTCTTCAATCAATGCTTTTCTGGCTTCCGGCTCAACGTTGGGACGGATGATGTACATCACATCGTACTTTCTCATTTTGTTTCCTCCTTATGGTCTGATGGCTGCGGCCGAACCGCAGCAAGGGGTGAGAATTTCTCACGCGAAGGTATTATATCATATGTGATTATCAATGTCTATCAAAATTAATGGTGTGAGCCACTTTTCAACGACCGTGCCGCTGGGCTTTCGTCATTCGTTTTCGATCCTCGCCGCAACTTTTTCCAGGATATATGCCACAGCCTGATTCTGAACTTCATTGCGATCGCCGGGGAATCGTTCGCGATGGGTGATCGTCTTTCCGTGATATGAAATCCCAAAACAGACCGTGCCGACCGGCGCTGATGCCGTTTCGCCCGTCGGACCGGCGATTCCGGTCACGGAAAGAGCGACATCGCATTTTGCCAGTTTTTCCAGATTTTTCGCCATTTCCCCGGCGCACTCGACACTTACGGCTCCCCTGGTTTCGATCAGTTTTGGATCGATGCCGAGAATTCTGATTTTCGCCTCGTCAGCATAGACGATATAGGCTTCGCCAATGAGATCCGACGCTCCCGGAAGCGCGATGAGCGCAGCCGCTACGAGCCCTCCGGTGCAGGATTCGGCGACAGCGATTTTCAGGTTACGGGTACGGAGGACTCCGGAAAGACGAAGTGATGCCGTCCTGATTGTTGCTTGTGTCATGACGCCACCCCTTTCAGTGAGCCTAGAGATTGAAGCGGAAATGCACGACATCGCCATCGGCGATGGCGTATTCTTTTCCTTCGAGTCGGAATTTGCCGAGTTCTTTCGCTTTTATCTCCGAACCGGCGGCCATCAGATCGTCATAGGCGAAGATTTCAGCGCGGATGAATCCTTTTTCAAAATCGGAGTGACTGATGCCGGCGCATTCCGGAGCTTTCATCCCGTTTTTATACGTCCACGCCCGGACTTCCTTCTCGCCGGCGGTGAAGAACGTCTTCAGTCCGAGCATATCATAACTCTGGCGAATCAGATCGATCAGGCCCGGTTCCTTGACGCCGAGTTCTTCCAGAAACATCATTTTTTCCTCATCGGGAAGCTCAGCGAGTTCAGCTTCGATCTTGGCGCTGATGACACAGGTCCGCGCGTCTTCCAAAGCCGCTAGGGCTTCGACTTTCTTTACGTACGCATTCGCTCCATGGTCAGCGATTTCCTTGTCCGCTACATTGCAGACGTAGAGCATCGGTTTGGCGGTCAGAAAACTGAAATTTTTGATCAGTTTCGTCTCGTCTGGACTCAGTTTCAAGGCGCGGATCGGCTGTTCGGCGGCGAGGCCGGCTGCCAGTTTTTTCAGGATTTCATACTCCACGACGGCTTCCTTGTCGGTTTTGGTCTGGGCCCGCTTTTCGATTTTGGGCAAGCGTTTGTCGATCATGTCAATATCAGCGAAAATCAGTTCGATGCGGATCGTCTCGATATCGCGAAGCGGGTCGATCGAGCCTTCGACGTGAACGATGTTGTCATCGTCGAAACAACGGACGACCTGGCAGATCGCGTCACAGCCGCGGATGTGCGACAGAAACTGATTTCCCAGCCCTTCGCCTTTCGAAGCGCCGCGGACAAGGCCGGCCACGTCAGTAAACTCAAAGGTCGTGTAGATCGTTTTCTTCGGGTGATACATCGCGACAAGCCGCTCCATCCGTTCGTCCGGAACCTCGACGACGCCAATGTTGGGATCAATCGTCGCAAACGGATAATTCGCCGCGAAGGCATTGGATTTGGTCAGCGCATTGAACAATGTCGATTTCCCGACGTTGGGCAATCCGACAATTCCTGCTGTTAGTCCCATCGTTTCAACTCCCTTGTTTCATCTTACCTATTGTATTATAAAACGGGGGGTTTTACAAGCAAACTCGCGATTCACGGTCGCATCAGACAAAAAAGCGTAGGGGTGTAACCCCACGCTCAGGCTTTGTCGATGACGCGGTGCAGGAATTCTTTTGTCCGCGGATGATTCGGTTTTTCAAAGATGACTTCAGCGGTGCCGATCTCGATGATATGGCCTTTGTCCATCACGATGACGGTGTCGGCGAATTCCTTGGCGAATCCCATTTCGTGGGTCACGACGATCATCGTCATGCCCTTTGTCGCCAGCGTCTTCATGACGGCGAGGACTTCTCCGATCATCTCGGGATCGAGAGCGCTCGTCGGTTCATCGAAGAGCATCACATCGGGATGCATGCACAAGGCGCGGGCAATCGCGATTCTCTGCTTCTGCCCGCCCGACAGCTGATTCGGATAATTGTCCGCCTTCTCCGTAAGGCCGACCAGCGCCAGCATCGCCCGCGCCGAAGTCTCGGCTTCGTCCTTTGGCATCTTCAGGACGGTCTTCGGTCCGATCGTCAGGTTGTCGATGACGGAGAGATGGGGGAACAGGTTGAAATTTTGAAACACCATGCCGATGCGGCGCCGGTGTTCGTTGGTGTCGACATGGCGGGCGAGAACGTCAGATCCTTCGAAGATCAGGGAGCCGGAAGTCGGTGTTTCGATCAGGTTGATCATCCGTAGCAAAGTCGATTTTCCCGATCCGGATGGTCCGATGATGACAACCACCGTTCCCTGCTTGACGTTCAAATCCACGCCATCGACGGCGACAGTGCCATCCCGGAACTTCTTCGTAAGTCCGGATATCGCAATAAAATCAGTGGGCATCACTGCGTTTCAACCTCTTTTCCAGACGTCCCATCAGTTTCGCGGTCGGGAACGTCAGACAAAAATAGAGAATGGCGGCGACGATATAACTCTCTTTTACGGCATACGTCGACGTCCGGACGATCGTCGCCGCATACATCAGTTCGGCGATGCCCAAATACATGAAGATCGACGTTTCCTTGATCATCGTCACAAACTCGTTTCCCAGCGCCGGCAGAATGTTCTTGACTGCCTGCGGCAGAATGATTTTCGCCATCGTCTGATGTTTGTTCATGCCAATGCTCTGCGCCGCTTCGGTCTGACCGCGGTCGACGGACAAAACGCCCGCCCGGATCACTTCGGAAACGTAGGCGCTCGAATTGATGAGGAGTGCCAGCATCCCCGGCAGAAAACTGGAAAGGTCAATGCCAAACAGGAGCGTAACCGGCATCCGGAACAAAGAATAGATGATCAGAACCTGAACCAGCACCGGCGTTCCGCGGATGATTTCCACGTAGGTCGTGGCGATGAACTTCAGTACTTTGTTCTTGCCAAGACGGCAAAAGGCGGGAACCATCCCGAGCATCGTTCCGAACACGACAGCGAGCAGCGCCAAAAGGAGCGTGAGCAACAGCCCCCCCAGCAACAGCCCGATGTAGCGGCCGTTCAACAGAAACGAAAAATCCATGTTACTCGGCGGCCGTTTCGTTCAAGGCGATGGCGGCCGCGACGATCTCGCTGATCGTGCCATCGGCGATCAGGCCGTTCAGCACGGCGTTGATCGCCGCCAGCAGTTCGGTGTCGCCTTTCTGGACTGCGACGGCGGATCCGCCGTCCGGGTCGCCGATTTCAATCGTGGCGATATTCAGTTCGGGATAATTGACGACATAGCCGTCGGCGACCGCTTTTTCCATGATCAGAGCGTCGATCTGTCCGTCCCGCAGCCGGATGACGAGATCGGGAATCTGCTGGATGTACTGCTTCTGCGCCAGCGGGAACGAGGTCTCTGCCAGTTCCTGCTGAATGGCACCCAGCTGGGCACCGACCTTCACGGTCGCCAGATTGAGGCTCTCGATCGAGACGTAGGTGGTGATCATATCGGCCTGGATCAGCACGACCTGGATCGATTCGTAGTACACCGGTGAGAAATCGACGCGGAGGGCACGATCTTCGGTCGGCGTCATGCCCGCCATGACGAAATCGACTTTTCCGGCTTCAAGATCTTCCAGCAGAAAGTCAAAGCCCTTGTTGACGACCTTAAGGTTCTTGCCAAGTCCGGCGGCGATGAGTTTCGCGATTTCGATGTCGAGACCAACGAGGGTCTGCTTGCCGTCGACTTCCATCGGCCATTCGTACGGCGGATAATCGGCCGACGTTCCCATAACGATGTATTCGTCATAGGATGCGTCGATGACGTAGGTGAAGACGTTGCCGCTTTCGGCGCAGGCCGTGGCGGATAATGCGGCGACGCCGGCGATGATCGCAAGCGTCAGGTTCAGTGCTTTTTTCAACATGATGACATTCTCCTTATTCCCCATCGGGATGATCTATGATTTCGAACGTCCGATAAAAAAAATCCTTGGCGAATCGAACGTTCGCCAAGGACGGAATGAACCGCGGTACCACCTTGATTCCGGAATGAATCCGGCACTCATCGCGGATAACGCCCGCCTGCGTTCGAATCTGGGATGTCTCTGGATGTGCGGCGCCGAAAAAAAAGAAAAGTCCTTGGCTGAATGCCAAGGACGATCAAATCGCGGTACCACCTTAGTTCCGGAATAAATCCGGCGCTCGAGCCGTTAACGCCGGCTTACGTCCAAATCAAAGTCATCCTTCGATTCAAAAGCTCCCGAGCACGTTCGCGACGTTCGAATGCCGGGCTTCCATCCTCCCCGGTTCGCTGTGATCCATACCGTCGATACTACTCTCGTTCATTGCTTTGACATTATTATATCAAGATTCGCCGCGGACGCAAGCCGATTTGGAATGAAAATGTTTTCATCCAGACGATTCTTCGATGCCAAACAGCGAACAAGCGTTCGCAAAGGTGACGGCTGCCACGATCAGAGGGTCGACGCCTTTGATTCGCGCGATTTCGGTGCCGACGTAAGGAACGTATTTCGATTCGTTGCGCTTACCCCGGAACGGATCGGGCGCAAGATAAGGCGCGTCGGTCTCGATCAGCAGGTGCGCCAGATCAACCTCGGCGGCGACCGCTTTCGAAACGCGGGCGTTCTTGAAGGTGACGGGGCCGGCGAGGGAAATGAACATTCCCAGTTTGATGAACATCGCCGCCATTTCCGGCGATCCGGAATA
>CAZFHR010000057.1:0-7493 GCA_964519115.1 uncultured Candidatus Izemoplasmatales bacterium | reverse complement strand
CAGCTCATTTGGTAACGCCCAAAACAATATCGTCCGCTTCGGCGGCAATCAAAGGAATGAAACATATGTTCAAACGACTCATCCTGTCCTTTCTGGCCGCCGCGTCGGTCTGGGCGGTCGCCAGTTGTGGCGTCGAAACGACCACGACTACGACCCTAACGACGACGGCGACGACCACAACGGAAAACACGACGACGGCGACGACAACCACCGCGACGACGACCACGACCGAAACCACGACCACGACGACCACCGTCGACCTGACCGTCGAGTTGCCGGATCTCACGGGGCAATCCCGTGCGGAAATCACCGCCGCCCTCAACGCACTCGATCTGACGGTCAGATTTTACTTTGACGTTTCGATCGTATACACCGACGAGAACCAATACGACAAGTTCGTGCGATACGGACAGGACATGGTCGCCGGCACCGAAGTCGTGATCGGCACGGAAATCCGCGTTTATACGACGCCGCTTAATCTGACGATCCAATACTATGACCATCTTGGTGATTACCAGGACGGCCAAGGCAACAGCCTTCAGCTCCTCGAAAGCGATTATACAGGTCAGGAATTCATCGCCGACGGCATCGGCGTCGCCACCGTTTACCGTTACGTCGATGGCGATACCACTTGGTTTGACAGCGATGGCACGACGTTCTCCGTTCGTTATCTTGGCATCGACACGCCGGAATCGACGGCGCTCTATGAACCGTGGGGCAAGGCGGCGGCGATCTATACGCAAGCCAAACTCAGCAACGCCGAAACGATCGTGCTACAGGCAGAAGGCGAACGGATGGACGGCAACGGCCGTTATCTCGCCTGGGTCTGGTATCGCGACACGGCAGAATCGGATTTCATCCTGCTCAATCTCGAGTTGGTGGAGCTCGCCTATTCCAAGAACAAGGTATCGGTCGGCAGCCGTTTCACGACCATTCTCACCTACGCCGACTGGAACGCCTCCCTGACCAAGCGCCGCGTCTGGGGCGAACTCGATGCGAATTACGACTACAGCAAGGAAGGCACGCAGATGTCCGTCCGCTATCTGATGGAGAATTTCGACACCTACGTCGGCCTGAAAGTCGTCGTGACCGGAACCATCACCGCCAAACTCGGCACCAGCGTCTACATTCAGGATGAGGAAGGCTACGGCGTCTACATGTATGCCGGGTTCACGACATCGTCGAAGCTGCAGGTCGGGGCCAACGTCACGATCGGCGCCCTGACGCCGACGTATTACAGCGGCAGTCCTCAGCTTTCCAACTTCAGTTCGATCAATCTTTCCGTCAATTCGACCGGAAACTCGGTCGAGCCGCTGCTGATGACGTACGATGGCTTTGAATTCACCCGGATCGGAACGCTCGTCCATCTTTCCGGAATGACGATCACCTACATCAATACCGCAGGATCCAGCATCTCGGTCCGTGACGGAGCGAACAACACCTTCGTCGTCCGGATCGACAGCGTCACCGGCCTTACGGCCGCTTCATTTGGGCTTTCCGTCGGTCAGACCATCACCGCGATCGGGCCCTTGGGATACTACGACTTCAATTATGTGCAATCAGAAGACTATGTGTATCTCAAGAGCAACTTCCAGCTGATGATCACCACCGCCGCAGACATCACAATAGAATAAGGAAAAGAATTAAGCAAAAAAAAATAAAAACAGGAGGGTATTATGAATCTAAGGAAATTTGCTTTGCTTGGACTCATCGTCGCCGGATTCTTCGCGCTTGCTGCATGCGAATCGTTGACGACGACCGCAACGACGGCCGCCACGACAACCACGCAGACAACCGCAACGACGACACAGTCCACGACGACTCAAACCACGACTCAGACCACGACCCAAACCACGACCACAACGGTTACAACGACGATGTCCGATGAGGACAAGATCGCCGAAGTGCTCGATGCGATCGATCTTGGCGATCTCACCGCCGTATCCGAAGACCTCACGTTGCCGAATCCCGGCACCTATGGCGTCAACATCGTTTGGACGTCTTCCAACGAAGATGTGCTGAACACGCTTGGCGAAGTGGCGACTCCGGATTACACGGATGGCGATGCCGTCCTCACGTTGACCGCGACGGCGTCTTTGAACGCAGCCGTCGGGTTCCGCATCTTCGTCATCATCGTCGCCAGCGAATCGGCAGAAGATTATCTGACGAGAGCGGCGACGGCCATCCTCATCACCGGCTCCGATGCGATCACGGCGAACTTCAATCTGCCGTCGCTCATTCGTGACGGACTCGTCACGGTTACTTGGGCATCCGACCTGCCGTTGATCGCCGCTATCTCAGCGACCGTCAACCCCCAAGGTCTCTACACCGTCACGATCGTCCGGCCGAAAGTCGAAGATGGTGGCGCCAATACCACCGTCACGCTGACTGCCACGCTGACGATTGACGAAGTCTCGGTTGAAGTGACCAAGACGATCCGCGTCATCGCCGAACCGCCGGCCACGCTGTTTGCCACGTTCGCCGAACTGCACAACGCCTCCTCCCTGAACGATTATGTCGACGCCACCGGCATCGTCTATTCGAAGTTCTCAGGCGGATACTTCCTAATTGACACCGCCGGCGACTACCTCGCCGTCTATACCACGGCTACCAATTACAACGCCGTCGCCATCGGCGACATGGTCAGAATCAAGGGTTTGTACAAGAACTACTACACCCTGTTCCAGATTTCGAGTCTGACCTATCAGGTAGTCTTGTCAAGCGGCAATCCGATCGTCAATGAGCCAATCGTTCTCGAAGACGCTCTGGCTCTGAAAGCGATCGATGCGGCCGGTGACCGGCTGATTCATGGTCAAAAATACACCGTCACCGTTCTGATCAAGGTTTTGGAAAGCGGCTACGTCGACATGTATGTCGGTGAAGAACGCGTCGGTACGATTTATTCGTACTCGCTGGCCGCTTCTCTTCTCGCGGTTAAATCGTTTGATGGCAAGATCGTCACTCTTGACGTTCTGTTCTACACGCTTCATCCGCTGAACGGCGTCATGGTCGTCTTTGATGGCGCTGCCGTAGACATCGTCATCGCGCCGCTGGTCGGTCAGGAAGCTCTTGACGCCGACAAAGCCGCCCTTGCCGTTGCGACGGAAGCGGTCGGTGGATCCACGGTTACGCTCCCGATTCTCGGTGGCTACAGCTCGGTCATCACCTGGGCCATCACGGATGGCGCGGCCAATGCCACGCTGACCGTCGGCGCCACGACGACTTTGGCTTATGTCGATGTCGCTGTCGCCGCTACCGTTCAGATCACCGCCACGCTGACCTTGGGCGAACTGAACACCACGAAAGTCTTCAACATCAATATCACCCCGATCGTCACTTCGACGATCGCAGCAGTGCAAGTCATGACCGCCGGCCTCAAAGCCCAGGTCGAAGGCACCGTCTATTTCATGATCAACAACGGCTTCTTCGTCTTTGACGGCACCGGCATGCTCTTCATCTACAAGACCGCCCCCGTCGGCACCGCCCTCGGCGACAAACTGGTTCTCTACGGCACCGTCGCTTTCTACAATGGCGAATGCCAGTTGGCGACCGTCACTGTCAAGAGTACCGTTTCGACCGGCAATGCCTATGCGCAGACGCCGATCGTCTGGGACAGCTCGATTACCCATTATGTTTCCGGCCAGACCTACACCGTCACTGCGACGGCCAAGATCGCCGGAGCCAACAACAACGTTTACCTCTATAATGGCGAAACGCCGTTGTTCCCGATCTACTATCGCTCGACGATCAATGATTCCTACAACGCTCTCAAGTTGTACAACAACATGACCGTCACCGTGAATGTCGTGTTCTATTATACCGCCACCGATCCGGTGAGCGGCGCCGGCAGCATCTTCATGGTTTACCAAGAAGGCCTGGCGGGCATCATCGGCATTGAATCCGAAAAACTCGCCGCCGATGTCGCCAACCTTCCCGCTGCGCTCGACCTGCTAAACAACTGGGTGCTCACGACGCCGAAATTCGGCGCTTACGACATCACCGCCATTTCGACCGAACTGCAAGCCTACTTAGTAGAAAGCCTGACTGGCCTTACCGTCACGCTTCCGACCGATGTAGACAAGACGGGCACAATCACCATTACCGTCACGTTCGGCCTCTTGACTCAGGATGTCGTCATTCCTGTCACCGTCAGAGTCCTGCCCGATGCGGATAAGCTCACGGCATCGCTCGCCGCACTCCCGACCATCTACAACTTCCTGCAGATCGGCGACATCACGCTTCCGACCCTGCCCTTCGGCTCGGTGACGAACGTTACCATCAGCGCCGGATTAACAGGCGTCGTGACGCACGCCGCTGGCGTTCTCTCCGTCGCCACGCTCCCGGTCGGACTTGCGCCCGCCACCGGCACCATCACCCTTGAGGTCACTTGCGGCACGGCCGTCGGCACGAAGGAAATCGCCGTCGGCGTCAGAGGTGCGGATGCGCCTGCCGACCTGTTCTTCTCAGAATACATCGAAGGCTCCAGCAACAATAAAGCCATCGAGATTTACAATCCGACGGGCCTGACCCTCAATCTCTCTGAATACACCCTCGAGACCTACTCGAACGGGTCCGCTACCGTCAGCATGTCCTTGGTTCTCGTCGGAACGCTGGCTCCCGGACAAGTCTTCATTATCTGCAATCCTTCAGCCAACGCCGCGATCCTTGCCCAAAGCAATATGACGGGCGGAACGCCTTACGCCGTTGCCGGATGGAACGGAGACGATGCCATCGTCCTGAAACACGGCACGACGATCATCGACTGCTTCGGCCAGGTAGGCTTCCGGCCGACAACGTCTTGGAATGTCGGCGGCGTGCAAACCGTTGACCGGACGCTTGTGAGAAAACCCGCCATCACCGCGGGCGATATGAATGCTTCCGACGTTTTCGATCCGAGCGCCGAATGGATCCAATATCCCATTGATACCGTTTCTTATCTTGGCTGGCACCTCATGGATGGCATGACGATTCTTATCGACACGTTCACCTATGCCGACGAAGCGGAGTTTGAAGTCGCCTGGACGCTCAGAACCAACAGCGTCAACTCGACGACCCCGGACACCGACCGTCTTGCCCTCGACGCCGTCAACGACGCGATGGTCCTGACGGAACCGACAGTCGCAAATGGCGGCTGGGATCTCGCCCGCAAATACTCTTCGCTTGCCAGCTACAGTGTCACGGACGCGTACAACTACCTGTGGTTCTATGTCACGAACAACACCAACACCACAACGCTCGCCTCGGTGTGGCTCTACTGGACGGGCAGCCAGAATGCCTACGCGATCACGCTTCCGGCCATCGGAACCTCCGGCTGGTGCTTCGTGAAGATTTCGGACAGCGGCCACCTTGCTAGCACGATCACCGACTTCGCCATCGGTTTCAACAACTGGGCGACGGCTCCGGTCACGGGCAACCTCGTCGTTTCTGAAATCCGCGTTTCCCGCTACATCCCGTCCTGATTTTTACGGGACCAAGTTGAGAAAGTTCTGAACGATCTCAACTGATCATAGGAATCACCCCGCGAACGGGCGCCTTTTCGAAGGCACGCCGATTCGCGGGGTTTTTTCTATTTTGAAGCAGGCACATACGCGTGCGCATCCGTGATCAGGCATCGGTGTTTACGGATATTGGGTGACAAAACGGACGAAATTGTGTATCATAGAAGATACGGAACCATTTCCGGAGGCTTGTTCGATGACCAAACTCACCAAGATCTTCTACGGATTGCCCTATCTGATATCGGTCAGTGCCGCCACCGTCCTCGTCTGGACGATGGGTTGGGAAAATTACGGGATTCCCATTGTGTTGACGCTGATGTTCGTCGAATTCGTCGTGCTCAAGGATGCGATGCCGACGATTCCGCTTTTCATGAACGCCCTGTTCATGGTCAGTCAGACGGCCTGGTCGTTTGACAGCATCCCCCTCTTCCTGTACATGACGCCGGTGGCGATCATCCTCGGCATGGTGATCCATGCGATCCGTTTTCGCGTCAGCCTCTTCCATGGCGCCATGCTTCCCGGCATCATCGTGATGCTCGCAGCACTTGCCCTGTCGACCCTTAATGCCGGCGATACGCTCGGATGGGATTATGCTTTCTATGCCCTGATCGGACTATTATATGTGGTTGTTTATCTATTTTACACCAACTCGATCAAGGGGGACCATGTCCAATACCTGGTCAAGATGATGTTTCTTCTCGGCCTTGTCGTCAGCGTCGAAGTGCTCATCTACTATCTGCGCGTCGAAGACGTCGTCTATGCGATCGAAAACAAGACGATCAACCTCGGTTGGGGCATTTCCAACTATGTCGCCACGTACCTGATTCTGTTTGTGCCGATGACGTTCTACTATGCCAAAACGGCAAAAGCGCCGCTCCTATTCATCCTGCTCGGCATCTTCGAAGGCATCATGTTGCTTTTCACCGTCTCCCGCGGCGGCATTATCGCCTTCGCCGGGACGTTCGTGCTCTGCGTCGCCTACCTGACAATCCAGAAGAACTGGTGGCGGACGACGCTCCGGTTCCTCGGTGCCTTTGCCCTCCTCGCCGGCATCGCCTGGCTTGGCAAAGACCTGTTCGTCACCTTGTTTGACCGGTTCGCCCGCCTGCTGCTCGACGATACCGGCCGGATCGAGATCTGGCTCGACGGCATCGCCAAGTTCAAAGCGCATCCGCTGTTTGGCAACGGCATCTTCGCCCGTCTGGACGAACTGGGACTGTTCCGGATGTTCCACAATACCATTCTCCATACGCTGGCGACGTTTGGCATCATCGGCCTGATCGGACTGGCGATGCAGGTATTCGTCCAGTTCAAATGGGTGCTGCGGAAACTGACGCCCGAATCGATTTTCCTCGGCATCGCCCTGCTCGGGGCGCACATGCACGGCATGGTCGACAACATCTACTACATGCCGCAGTTCATGATCCTCATCGTCATCATCCTCGCCGTCAGCGAGAATGCGTACCGACCGTTGGAAACACCGAAAATCGCATAAAAAAAATCAGTCGTGGATTGCGACTGATTTTTTCTTGTATCGGTCATCCCCAGATCATTTCGACGAATTCGGGATAATCGATGAAGGGATTGCGATTGTGCTGGTAATCTTCGATGATTTCATTGCGGTTGCGTTCGAAGTCGTCGACCGGATCGGCCAGATGCCAGGCGAGCAGCGTGGAGAGATCGCCCATCTGATACACGGAAGGGCTTTCCGAGACGCCTAATTCCACCAGGCTCAGGTAGCTGTAGCGGACCATCATGTAGAACAGGATGCGGGCGATGTCGCCATGGATCGCCGTCCGGGTCGGGAAATACGAAACCGTATTGGTCACGGTCGAGAACCATTTGTTTCCGCGGCTTGAGTTGATCGAAGGATTGCTTGGCTTCAGGTTCTGGATGTCGCTGCAGGTGTTGATGCCGCTGGCGGTACAGCCGAGCAGGGATTGCGGCCAGACATGTTCCTTGTTCCAGGTGACGCCGGAATCCCAGGTGGCGTTG
>CAZFHR010000056.1:0-7513 GCA_964519115.1 uncultured Candidatus Izemoplasmatales bacterium | reverse complement strand
GCCAGATTGTTTGTCAGTTCGACGTAACCGGATGTCAGATAGGTGGTCAGTTCCGGCCATACATTTCTGGCATATAGGACCGCCTCTTCGATGGCGGATCCCGGTTTATACTTCTGCTGAAAAAGGAGGGCTTCCAACTCGGCGAGAATCGCTGGGTGTTTCCTTTTTCGCTCCTAGAATATCAAAAAACACTCCACGTCGGTAGAGTGTTAATATTTGACCTATACAGATTTGATTCATATGTATGATGAATTGCAGAAAAAAACAATCGCATCTCTGCAACTGTTGATGGTCCGATGGTGCGGTTGATGGGATTTGAACCCACACGTCTCTCAACACTACCTCCTGAGGGTAGCGCGTCTGCCGTTCCGCCACAACCGCGTTTTGTTCCTGTATCATTATATCATAAGACCCCTACGGGCATACAACACTTTTTTCTTTTTTTGTTACGGGGGATGTTATCGGTTGACATTTTCCGGATACGTGTTAATATTGGTTTTGTAGCGGATTTCCTTTAAAAGAAACCCGATAAACGTACTATCAAAATCTTATCCATTGAAGAGGCATCCACCGCAAGGTTATTCTTGAAATCGGCGCTGCCTTTCCACTCAGAAAGGGAAGATAGCGAATTGAAGGACGAACGCCAGAAACAGACCCCCTATTTCACCAAGATCAAGGAATACGGAATCAGCGGGGTTACCCCTTTCGATGTCCCGGGCCACAAACTCGGGCGCATCCCGAACGAGCTTCTCGATTTCACCGGTCTCAACACGTTCCTGCTCGATGGCAACGCCCCGATCGGGCTTGACCATCTTGCCCAGCCGACCGGCGTCATTAAGGAAGCCGAAGCGCTGATGGCGGAAGCCTTCCACGCGAAAAAAGCATATTTCCTGACCAACGGTACTTCCGTGGGCATTTTGGCGATGATCATGGCCACCTGCCGCGCGAAAGAAAAAATAATCCTTCCCCGCAACGTCCACAAATCCGCCATCAACGGCCTGATTCTGTCCGGCGCCACGCCGATTTTCGTCAAGCCCGACATCGACGCCGACCTCGGCATCGCCAACGGTATGTCCTATCACAGCGTCAAGCGCGCCATCGACAAGCATCCGGACGCGAAAGCCGTCTTCGTCATTAATCCGACCTATTTCGGCTGGACCTCCGAACTCAAGAAGATTGTCGAGATTGCACATGAGCACGATATGCTCGTCCTCGTCGACGAAGCCCACGGCGCCCAGTTCTACTTCTCCGACAAACTGCCGATCACGGCGATGGACGCCGGCGCCGACATCAGCGCCACTTCGGTCCACAAGACCGCCGGATCGTTCACCCAGAGTTCGATTCTCATCACTCAGGGCGACCGCGTCGATCAGGCGCGGCTGCGCGTCACCCTGAACATGCTTTCGAGTACGTCACCCAGTTCTTTACTCCTCGCCAGCCTTGATGTCGCCCGCAAGACGATGTACTTCGACGCCGAGGCGAAGATCGCCAAGGTCGTCGACATGGCCGACAAGGCACGCAAGCGGATGGAAACGATTCCCGGCATCACCGTCATCGACCGCGACTATGTCCGCGGCCGCAGCGGCTTCGACTTCGATCCGATGCGGATCGTCATCAAGGTGTCCGAACTCGGCCTCACCGGTTTCGAAGTCTTCAAGGAAGTCCGCCGCAAGTTCAACATCCAGTTCGAACTGGCAGAAACCCACCTCGTCCTTGCCGTCCTTTCAATCGGCACGACGAAGGACGATTTCGACGCTCTGTTCTACGCGATGAAGGATCTTTCCAAACGGTATTACAAGATCCGCAAGAAGGTACCGCAGATCAAATTCAACTATGTCTTCCCGGAGACGTACTCCCGTCCCCGCGACGCCTTCCACGCTCCCAAACTGCAGATTCCCCTGATGGAAGCCGCCAATCAAATTTCGGCGGAAATCCTGATGATCTACCCGCCGGGAATCCCGCTCGTGATTCCGGGCGAGGTGATCACAGAAGCCGTCCTCGAAGACATCGATTTCTACATCAAACATGGTTCGATTCTGCATAAGGAGCTCGAAGGCGGCGACATCCGCGTCGTCGACAAGGAACACTGGCAGAAATGGGAAGGGGAAGAGGAAGATGAGATTTAAGAAGGTCGATCTTTCGTTTCAAAGCTGCACTTCCGAATACAAAGACGCAAGCGTCGTCATCTTCTCCGCGCCGATGGATGCGACGACCTCGTTTCGCCCCGGAACCAGGTTCGCCGGCAATGCCATCCGCGTCGATTCGATCGGCGTCGAATGGTATTCTCCCTACCGGGACATGAGCCTGAAAGACTTCCAGACCGCCGACGTCGGCGATCTCGATCTGCCGATCGGAGACGTCGAAGGCGCCCTCAATGTCATTCTTAAGGCAGTCAGGCAGATTCTCAAAGATGAAAAAAAACCGATGATGATCGGTGGCGAACATCTCGTTACTTTTCCAGTCATCAAGGCGATGACGGAGAAGTATCCCGATCTGCATATCATCCATCTCGACGCTCATACGGATCTTCGCGATGAGTTCTTCGGCCGGAAGCTGTCGCATGCGACGGTCATCCGGCGCTGTCACGACCTCGTCGGCGACGGCCGAATTCATCAGTTCGGTATCCGCAGCGGTGACAAGAGCGAATTCGCCTGGGCCGCTTCCGGGCACACGTTCCTCCGCAAGTTCGATCTTGAAGGTCTTGCGGAAACCGTGAAGAAGATTCAGAACCAACCCGTCTACATCACGATTGATCTTGATGTCCTCGATCCTTCTGTCTTCCCGGGAACGGGAACGCCGGAAGCCGGTGGCATCACCTACAAGGAACTGCTCGGAGCAATGGATCAGTTCGCCAGATTAACGAACATCGTCGGTGCCGACATCGTCGAACTGTCACCGCATCTTGATCCTTCCGGGGCTTCGACGGCCGCAGCCGCGAAAACGCTTCGGGAACTCATTCTTCTGCTTCATAAATAACAGACACACCGACCCGATGAACGGTCGGTGTGCTTTTTTTGTCGATGAAACCCTGCCGTGGAAACGATACTGGCCGCATCCGATGCTTTCAACTACTGTGTTCGGGAACGGAATATCGGATAGAGCAGGACAAACAGACCGAGTTGAACGGCGACCATGATGAGGATGAACCCGACCATGTTCCAGGAAAAGGCATCCAGAAGATCACGGAAAATGGCAATGATCCGGACAAAATCCCAGGAGTTGTAGCGGAAGAACCGGCCGATATAGACCCCGACTCCGGCCAGAAATGAAATCCCGATGGTCAGAAGAATGACAACGTAGGAAGGCCAGTGTTTCTTCCCTTCCCGATACATGAGTACGAGCGAATATGTGCCGCCATAGGCTGCCAGGAAAGCTCCGGCGGCGATATGGAAGAGCGCCAGCCAGTCGACGAAGGTATCAAGATAGATCATCTCGGCATAAGGATTGGCCTGGATGAAATAGAGCCGTTCGGATACGTACACAAGATCGGTCAGGACATACAGAGCGTTCGGATAGAACAGCAGCCAGAGAATCGCGACCAGGATCGCGATTCCTTTTTTTTTGACTTTCCCCGTCGCCAGCAGCCATGCCAGCATCACGGGCACGATGGCCAGGATCATGTTCCAGATGAGATAGGCATGAAAAAAATCCCCGGTGATGAGAAACACGATCGGCGAAAGGACGATATAGGCCGCAAAGGCGACCAGCAGATGGAACAGGATCGGTTCTTTCTTCAGCATTGCGGAAATCTCCCCTGGCAAGTATGGTATTGGTTTTCAATCAGAAGTTCCAAATGGACTTATTTCCAGTATTCGTAAATGGTGAGATGTTTCATGCCCGGATCCCAGACGGCGAACAGATACTGGTCCCGGCCGTCGGCCGCAGGCACGGCGTTGATCGAGGCTTCCGTGAGATTGACGAGAATGAACTGATCGCCTGCCAGTTCGTTGCAGTAAACAAATTCATCAGGAAAATAATGCATGATTTCGTTGTCCCATAGGTACGGAGCATCCGTACCCGTGAAAAAGAGGATACCCGGCAGCCATTCAGATCCATCCATCTGCGTCTCGATCTGGGCACCGGCCCAGTTCGAGTACCAGACTTCGGTCATTGCACCATCAAAGAACACATAAAGACGTTCCCGGGATACGATGAGGATTTCGTCATCGTAGATCACCGGGTCGGGAAAGGCCATGACGAGCGCTTCTTCGAGCGCAACCACGGCCCGGTATTCGCGGTTTCTGATGTCGGCATCAGAGCGGAATCCGAGCGTCGCAACCAGGGTGATTGTCAGGATGCCGAAGGCGGCAATGATAAGGCCGACGTTCTTGATCATCCGTTTGCGCAGAAAGAAAGACACGAGCGTGCCAAGACCGGCGAAGATGATGACAAGCCAGGTCATAACAGCATCAAACCCGGTTATCAGGCCAGCGAGAATACCGCCAGAGATCAATCCGACACTGACCGAGGCCGGCATGATCCTGAGCGGATCGAAGACAGCCTTCTTTGGAATGAAAACCGGTTTGTTGCTTTTGCCGACCACCGGGCAGCCGGCGGCGGTCATGAAGGCCGCGTTGCCAAAGAACGTCCGTAGTTTCTCCGTATATTCTTCAGCCTGATCTGACTGTCCGGTTCGAACATAATGCATGATCAGATACAGGCAGGATTCCGCCTGATCCATCGCCGGAATCAAGGTTGCGGCCTTTTCGAGAAATGCGGTAGCAGCGGCCTCATCGTCCTGTACGAGCAGATCAGACGCCGCCTTAATATATTGATAACCGACTCTCATTGGCCACTGCTGCCACTTGGACATCATGCCGTAGGCGGATTCCGCCTCCCGCCATGCGTTTTGGCATGCGTCTCGGTCGCCAGCAAGTTGGGCGATGTTTGCGAGCGCCCGGAGGATGAAATAACGGTATTGCGGTTTGGCCGCCAGCAACTCCGCATGGCCGGTTCGGAACTGCTCCATTTCATCGCGTCCGCCCTCCAGATCACCCTTCAGCGCCCGGAAGACGGCGCGGTCGGCCAGTTTCGCGACTTCCCATTTACCGTACTTCTTCACCGGTTTGGCCGTAAGCCGCTCCATGAGCGCATGATACCCGAAGGCATTGCATTTTGAAAGGAAACGCATGGTGAGGAACGCAAACCGCATGATGGTCACAAACCAGCCGATCAAAATCCCGAGAATGAAAAAAAGGATGACGGAATCCAGAATCGCAAACAAAGTTATGGAATCAGCTGATGAACCAGCGAATGGTAAAAAGCAATATAGAAAAATGATGACAAGAGTGATGACGAAGGTTTTCCAGAAATCCTTGATTATGGACCAGTACATCGGCTGCCTCCCTGGATGAATTCGGACGATGCCTTGGTGAGGCATCCGTAACCCGGCGAGACAAGTTGTCTTGCCCATCCACCAGGTCATTCATCCGCTGATATTTTAATTAATTTTATCATTTCATCGTTTTTTTCTCAACTGATTTTACCGATTTTATCAAGGTTTGTCATCTGTCATGAAAATGAAATGATCGGCCGATATGGCACCGATCATCACTATTGATCCTTTTCCCGACCCATCATAAGTCAGCTGGCCTGCGAAGCGTTGCGTCATTTGACGTCGATGCCATTGTAGTGGCGGATCGGGGACACATCGGGATCGAGAACCTGGGCGACGGCCTCGAAGATTTCCTGTCTCCGGGCGATGCATTCCGCTTCCGGCAGGTCGACGCGGACGTTTTCGACGATGTGCGGACCGAATTTGAACCCACCATGGACGGCACCCTGGAATTTCCCGTCGATGAGGAGATAATACATCGTCCCCCAGTCTGGTGAGGCAAAATGATCCTTGAGCAGGTATTCCTTGGACCGCACGAGGAAGTCGTTGCGATGCATCGCGAATACCGCCGGTTTCATCGGCAGATCCGGCCCTTCGAGAAGAACCAGGTCGGAGGATAGCACATATCCCGCTTCGCCGTCAAGGGTCACTCTGGCGAGAATCCCTTCATCCGCGAGAAGTTCGAGAGCGGCTTCGAGCCGCTTCGCCGGAATGTTGAAGAACGATCTCGCCGTCTTGGCATCGACGAACACGTTCATCAGGACAAACCGCTGCAGGATTTCATGGAGCGCCTTGGCTTCCGTCCAGGTGTTCAGGTCGAGTTCGGGAAATTCGTTTTGCATCAGATACCAGCTGCGCTCCCAGTCGTCGTCCTTCTGATCCTCGAAGACGAGGAAGGCCGACTGGAGCTTGTGCAAGACCGGCGTGATGTCCTTGACGAGCAGGCCGGTGATTTCCTTGAACATGCCGATCGTCATCGGTCCTTCATGTTCGAGCAGATCGATGAACCGCCACTCGAGCGGACCGATGCGGTCAAACTCCTTCCTGTAGACCGCCGCGTAGAGCGACAGTTCGTCGAAACGGACGTAGGCGATGCCGTTCTTCTGGAACCGCCCTTTGACGATCGTCCGGTTCGACCGTAGTTTGTCGTTGTATGTTTGATCGTTGAACGTCGAACGGAAGGCGAGAATCGGCGCGCTGCCCGGACGGGTCCAGTAGTCGGTCGGGACCGGCGACATGTTTCGAAACAGTTCGTCGTATTCCGCTTTCGTCGGGACGGGAGCGAGCAAGCGAGAGCGCTCCATCCGAAGCGCGAAGAAGTTGCCGCTCCTGATCATGATCCATTCCCCGCTTTCAACATAAATCCCATTTCGACGCGGACTTCTTCCTTGGCGATGTCGTCATTGCCATAACAGGTCGTGTCGATGCCGATGAAGGCGAATCCCTGTTTATGGTAGAAGGCGATCGCCGGCAAATTGCAGGTTTGGGTCTCCAGCACGATCATCCGGCACCCCAAAACTTCCGCCCGCTGCTTGGCATGACGCATCAAGTCCGTCCCGAAGCCGTGTCCCCGCCACGCATCCTCAACCCAGATCTCGGTGATCCGAAGCCGGTTGTTCCAGGTCTCGTGATTGATTTCGACGACGGCGATCAATGCGTCTTTCCTGAACACGCCATAGGCTTCGGCGTTTTCAAAATAGTTGGGGTAAAGATGCATGTCAAATGCTTTCGTCACTGGGACCGGAAACGCCGCCGGTGCGAGTCGGAACGCAAAGCCGTTGCCTGCGGGAGATGCCTCGACGCGGTAATGGCCGGTGGTGATATACTCGCAGCGGATGACGTGGCCGCGATAGGCTTCCTTGTCAAGGCTGACGATGTCAGGCATCCTGAGCACCTGCCTTCGCTTTTTTTTGCGCCAGCCGGTAACCCCAGCGGTCGATGCCATAAAGTCCATAGCCGATCCCCACGACGAACACCGCGACGATCAATGCTCCCCACGGACCGTATTCGGGGATGTTCATGAAAAAGTAGGGATAGGGCGACAGGACATGTCCCGAACCCTCAAACCGGCCCCCGAAGGCATTGTAGATGAGGATATAGATCCAGTAGCCGGCCGGATAGATGAGCCAGAAAAGCGGTGCCGTTTTTCTGATTATTCCCTTTACGTCGAAAAGAATG
>CAZFHR010000055.1:0-7565 GCA_964519115.1 uncultured Candidatus Izemoplasmatales bacterium | reverse complement strand
CTTCCGCGGAATCAGCACCTGTTCCATCTCGCCGGGCGTCAGGATGCGTTTCTTGATATGTTGAAGCCGTTCGCCGTCAAGGTCGACGGAAACATAAGAATCCTTATATACGTTATCGGTCCGAAACCGGATCGTCGTGATCGTTTCGGCGATCGCCGGATGGATAGCGGATGGAACGGTGTAGCGGACACCGCTGCCGGTAACGACAGCGACACTTTCGTTTTTGACGAGCCGACCAGAAACATATTTGACGGCATTCTTGCCCGCGAGTTCCGCTTCCGTCGATACATAGTCGACGAGATCATGGACATGGAGAACGTTGCCGGCGGCGAAGATGCCTTCGATGGAAGTCGTCAGGCTTTCATCGACGATTGCGCCCAGGGTTTTCGGATTGATGACGATCCCGGCTTTCCGGGTCAGTTCGTTTTCAGGAATCAGGCCGACGGATAATAGAAGCGTGTCACAGGCAACGAATTCTTCGCTTCCCGGAATCGGATTCCGATCGCTGTCGACCTTGGCGACGGTGACGCCGGTGACGCGGTCTTTGCCATGGATTTGCGTAACGGTATGAGATAACCGCAGCGGAATGCCGTAATCATCAAGACACTGGACGATGTTCCGTTTCAGACCGCCGGAATAAGGCATGATTTCGCATACCATTTTGACTGCCGCACCTTCAAGCGTCAGCCGGCGGGCCATGATCAGGCCGATGTCGCCCGACCCGAGAATGACGATCTGATGCCCCGGCATATAGCCTTCGATGTTGACGAACCGCTGCGCCGTTCCCGCTGAAAAAATACCGGATGGTCGCGAGCCGGGAATATTCAAAGCGCCGCGGGGACGTTCGCGGCAGCCCATCGCCAAAATCACCGCTTGCGCCTGAATTTGGAGCAAGCCGTCCTTTTCATTGATCGCTGTGACGATTTTATCGGCAGTCAGATCGATCACCATCGTATCGAGTTTGACCTCGATGCCGCACGCTTCGACCTGACGGATATAGCGGGCGGCATATTCCGGTCCAGTCAGTTCTTCCTTGAACACATGGAGGCCGAAGCCGTTGTGAATGCACTGGTTGAGGATGCCACCGAGGACGGAATCCCGTTCCAAAATCAGGATGCTCCGGTTTCCCGCCTGATGCGCTGCGACCGCTGCGGCAAGACCCGCAGGTCCGCCGCCGATGATCACGATGTCTTTCTGGATCATACGACCGCCCCTTACATGTCATCCTTGTCGAACCCGACGAGGATGATCGAATGTTGATCGGACTTCACGATTTCCAGCGGATCAATGCCAAGTTCTTCCGCTAAAATCCGTATCACCTTTGGTGAGCAAAATCCGCCCTGGCAACGACCCGACCCGGCGCGGGCACGGCGCTTGACGCCATCAATCGTCGTCGCGCCGAGTGGCCGGCGAATCGCATCCCGGATTTCCGCCGCGGTTACCAATTCGCAGCGGCAGACGATTTTTCCATAATCCGGATTATCACGGATCATGGCGGCTTTCCGGTCGGTGTCAAGAGTTTCGAAGCGAATGGTTCCCGGACGTTTTCGGATTGGGTTCTTCTTTAATTCCAGACCAAGGGCGATCGCAATCGATGCGGCAAGATGATCGCCGATCGCCGGAGCCGAAGTCAGGCCGGGGGATTCGATGCCGGCAGCGTTGTAAAAGCCGGGAACGTCCGGCGCTTCGCCGATGACAAAGTCGCCGTCCCGCTCGGTTGCACGCAGTCCGGCGAAGGCGGTGATGACAAATCCGGTCGGTACGCTCACGATGCTTTGTCTTGCTTTCCTGACGACTTCCGCCAGCCCTTCCGCGGTCGTTGACACATCATCCTTGTCAGCTACGTCGACGGCGGAGGGTCCGATCAGCAGATTGCCTTCGGCCGTCGGCGTGACGAGCACGCCCTTGCCGAGTTCTGTTGGCATCTGAAATATCGTATGTTCCACGAGCGTGCCGACCTGCTTGTCAAACAGACAGTATTCGCCTTTGCGGGGGATGATCGATAATTTTCTGGTGCTGACCAGATTATTCAGTTCATCCGCCCGGACACCCGCACAGTTGACGACGACTTTCGTTTCATAGTCACCACGGTCGGTCGTTACAAGGAATCCCGATGTTGTTTTCCGAATGGCGCGCACTTCGGCGTCGAAGACAAAGTCGATGCCGTTGACGGCAGCGAGTTCGGCTTGGGCGATCGTCAGTTCGAACGGATCGACGACGGCGCCGGATGGCGCGAGCATTGCTCCGACCACTCCCGCATTCAAATTGGGTTCCAGCCGTTTCGCTTCCGCTGCAGTCAAAAGCCGGAGTCCTTCGACCCCGTTCAGTTCGCCTTGCTCCTTGAGCGCTGCCAAACGCGGCAAATCATTATCGCAAAAAGCCAGGATGAGTGACCCGTTGTTCCGATAGGGTACGTCAAGATCGCGACAGAACGATGCCATCATCCGGCTGCCAAGAAGATTGAATTTCGCTTTCATGGTACCTGGGAGGGCGTCATAGCCAGCGTGGACGATGCCGCTGTTCGCTTTCGATGTTTCTTCACAGACATCGTGGTTCTTCTCGATGACGACGGCATTCAATTCGTATTGAGACAAGGCGCGGGCGACGGACGCACCGACGACCCCGGCTCCGATGATTAAGACGTCAACCATGGTAGTCATTCCTTCCTGTACAGACGTGATTCAAGCGTGATCCCTCCACATTTGATGCCGGTGGGGTAAAAAACAGATCATGTCAAAGGACGTGATCCTTCATGAACCGGTTAACCACTTCGATGTATTCGTCGCGGTTTTTCCGAAATGATTCGGCATGCCGGGCATCGTTGCCGGCAAGGTACAATTCTTTAGGGCCCGGACAGGCAGCGTGCAGGCGGACGCTGTTGTCGAAGGGAATGAAGCCGTCAGCCCGACCGTGGATGAAAAGCATCGGCTGTTTCGCTTTGGTGACGGCATCGATCGGACGGACGGCGGCGATCTGGGCTTTCGTTCGCGCCCGGAACAGCATCTCAGCGATCGGCAGCGACGGCCAAACGGGAATGAACCGGGTGCGCTTCACCAAGTGGCGGAGCTGGCCTGCTAGGTCAGCGAAGGCACAATCGGCGATGACGAATCGCAGCCGGTCGTCATCGGCCTGTTCGAGGATGGCCGTCACGGCTCCCATCGACTCGCCGTACGTACCAAGGAAAAGATCGGGGCCGAAGCGGTTGATGGTATCGTCGATCACGGCACGCAGATCATGTTGCTCGTAATACCCGAGCGTACAGTTTTTACCCCCGGATTCGCCATGAAACCGCTCATCGAACATGACGACGTTGAATTCCAGATTTTTCATGATGCTTGCGTATTTGATGGATCCATGATGCGTGTAAGTGTATCCGTGGGCGATGATGACGAATCGGCGGTTGATGCCGACGCCCGGATCCGCGCAAGGCAGAAAATGGGTCATCAGGTCATATCCGAACGGCGAGCGGATAAGATAAGACGTCTTTTCCCAGGCATCATAGGCATCCATCAGATCCGGCGTGTTCTGGGTTTCGATCGCCCGCGTTTCGAGCAGGGAACGTCGTCGCGGATGATATGCGTCAAAGGCGATGCGCCATCCGAACGCCAAGAAAACGATCGGAATGGCGGCCGCGAGGATGATGAGCAATATGACATACCATGGCATGGTGTAAATCCCCCCTTTGGCGCACAGACGATTCAGATCAAGACATCATTTATAATATTTGAGGGTTTCGATCGCGCCGGCATTGAGGAGGTCGCGACAGACCGCCTGCGCCGCCTTTTCATCCCGCGATTTGATGGTATTGACAAGAATCTGATGTTTTTCGATCAGGGATGAAATGAAGTCCAGATTGTGAAAAAACATCACGATGATTCCCTCCGCGATGTACCGGAAATTGCGATACAGGAGGCGGAAGGAATGATTGTCGCCAAGTTCGATGATCGTTTCATGGAACAACTGGTCGAGTTTCCAGAATCGGCCATAATCCTTGATCGGATTGGTCAGCCACGCCTGTTCGTGATTGACGATTTTCTGCAGCGGCGTTACGCTGGTCCGCGGATTGCCGGCGATGGTCTTCACCGATTCCACCGTAAGAAGCATGCGGAGGTTCAGCGTGTCCTGAGCCAGTTTCCGCTTTAGTGCATGGTTGTCGCTGCGGATGACGTCGCCGACGACGCCGAGTGATCCGGTTGTCAGATAGTCGGTGATGACGATATGGTGCCGTGGCACGATGCGGACATAGCCATGGGCGGCAAGGGTCGAAACGGCGCTGTTGACGACGCTGCGCGAAACGCCGTGCTGATCAGCTAGTTCGCGTAAAGGCAGCAGTTTTTCGCCGATCTTCATGCGGCCCATGATGATATCGTTTTTCAATTCGGCCACCAGAGTTGCCGACATGCTGTCCTTTTTCATCGAATCCCGTTCCTTTCGCCGCATCCATAAAACGGATGGCGGTTGTGGTATGACCACTAATAGATTATAAACAATTCACCCACCAATTTCAAGGGGCAAAATGAAATCCCATGAAAGAGCGCTCCGCAATCTGGACGCTATAGAACTCATGCCGCTTGCGGCATCGGCGTATCGGAACTCTTCTTTTTCCTGGACGCGAACGTTTTTTCCAGACGAAATAACAGGACGATGCCGGCAATCAGCAGGAATCCGCCCTTCAGCGCATCAGAAAGATTGAGGGCCCACCAGATGCCCGTCTGGGCGAAGGATGCGACGAGCAGGTAAGCGAGGGGAATCCGCATGACGTTGCCGGCAATCCCGACCACAGAGGGAATCTTCGTTTTCCCGACGCCGTTGAAAAGACCAGCGCCGATACCCTCGAGCATCATGAACATCTGGGCGAAACTGATGATGGCAAGGTATTCGGTTCCAAAAGCGACGGTTACGGGGTCGTCGATGAACAGACGGATGAAAAATCCGGCTCGGAACGCAAACAGCAACGTAATGATTGCCGAATAGGGCAAAAGAATGGCCGCGATGCCGATCGTGCCGCGCCGGATCCGGCCGAACTCTCCGGCCCCGAAGTTCTGCCCGACGAACACCGTGAGTGCCGTCTGGAAGCCACCACCGATCATCCAGGTAAACTGTTCAATCTGCGATCCCAGCCGCTGGGCGGCCATCACGTCTTTCCCGAACCAGGCAAAGATCAGCCGGGCGATCATGATGGAGATCGAAGTGAAAAACATGCTCTGAAGTCCGGCCGGCACGCCGATCCGAACGACTTCTCCAACCGTCTTGCGGTCGAGCAATCCTAGTTCCAACCGATATCCTTTCTTTTGGTTGAAACGATACATCAATAAAAAGACGAGAAAAGTCGAAGCCTGGGCGATGATCGTTGCCCACGCGGCACCGGCGATACCCATGCGGAACGTCAGGATGAACAGTGGATCAAGGATCATATTGAGAGCAAGACCGACGCCCATGACGAAGAAGTTGGTGATCGTTTTCCCGAGGCCTTCGTTGATCGCGGCGAACCCCGATGAAGAAAACTGGAAGACGAGCAGCCCGCCGACGATCGAAAGATAGCTGATCGCGTTGGCGACGACGGTCGGATCGCTGATCTCAAAAATGGCAATGATCGGCTGGCGCAGCAGGAAGACGAGTACTGAAAAGGCGATGCCGAGGACAACGGCGACTGCGAGGCCATTGGAAGCATAGCGATCGACGCTCTCCTGCTTTTTTGCCCCCGCGGCGTGAGCGACCTTCACACTGGTACCGATTTTGGCGATTAAAATCAGTCCGAAGGCGAACCAGGTGACATATCCGGCTGTCCCGATGCCGGAAATGGCGGCGCTCTCGTTCAGGCCGATTTCGTCGACACGGCCGATCCAGAACAAGTCGGTCAGATTGTAGGCCATCTGGGCGATCGAAGAAAGCAGCACGGGAAAAGCCACGAGCAGTACTTTCTTCAATATTGATCCCTTTGTCAAGTCCACCATTTTCGCCATGCGAATCACCCGCCATTGACACTATTATATCATGCCGACAATCGGAACGGAATGTCAAAACGCAATCCATAGAAGCTTCTATTGAAAAAAAAGAAACCCTAATGGGTTTCTTCATCATGTGTCTTACCAAAGACATCATTTGCGGCTTTCGAGAAAGTAGGTGGATTCCAGATCGGCGATCGACAGGGCGAGCGCCAGTGGAAATTGCTCGAACGCCTGCGAAATATTCTGCTTGTCTTCCCCGTTGGCAAATCCCATGTGATAGCGGATCGCAAAGGCTTCTTCCCGCGTCAACTTCATGAAACCGGAAATGATGTAGACGGATTTCTCCCCATGTCCATAAGGCAGCGTATCATTATACTCATAGGTCGGCACGGCCGTCCAGACGCCGTTTTTATCCTTGACGTTGCGCGTTGATTTCTGATACACGTTGATTTTGCATAAGTCATGGAGCAGGCCGGCAATGGCAATCGTCTCCTCGGAAAAGGAAAGACCATATTCGGTACGGATGCGGGGCCGCGTCGCATAATCCTTTAAGGCGGCGTAAACGTTGAGCGAATGTTCCAGAAGCCCACCTTCGATCGACAGATGAAAGCGCGTCGATGCGGGCGCAGTGAAAAAATCGCTGTTCGGCGAGGTCAGGTATTCCAGCAGTTTATCGGCACCTTCGCGACGGATGTGCTGGTTGAACAATTGGATGAACTCAGCCTTGCGATCCATGCCGCCTCACAATGCCCGGCATTTGACCGCCGTGGCGGGCACGTCATGGCCTTTGTCTTCGAGGGTCACCGTCATCGTGACGGCGATGATGGTTTCGACGGCATACTCAGCGCCGTCCGAAAGATCCTTGAGGATTGTTCCGACTGTGAACCCGGTGTCTTCTGGCAGCCCAAAAAAGACGAACAGATCATCGTCCTCGTAGCGTTTCGCGTTTTTGGCCGCCAATCCGGTAAACAGATTGGTCTTTGCCTTGGCATCGCGGATTTCGAACTTATACGGATTTTCGAGATTGAAGCGACGACGCAGTTCTTCCGTCAAAAACGTGTTTTCGATTCCTTTGCGCGTCGACACGACGCCCTTTTCGATTGATTTGACGACTTTGAGCCCCAGTTCACGCAGTTTTTGCGGCAAATCCTTGATCGTGTTCGCCATCTTGATTCCTCCTTGGATTAATAGTTTTCCCGATACATGTCGGCAAGATAACGCGGCGACAGTTCCGGCGCCACGAGTTGTTTCGAACTAACGGTGACCCCGCCGGCGATCGTGCCATAACAAAGGCATTTGGCCGTCGTTTCGCCGGTCAGGTGACCATACAGGAACCCGGCGAAGAACGCATCGCCGGCGCCGTTGGCGTCGACGAGTTGATACGTGTTGATGATCGGCTCGTACAGCATCGGCTCCGTCGCCGTTCTCGCAGCCGCGCCGTTCTTGCCATGCGTCACGACGACGAGTTTCTTGCCCGCCTTCAGCCATTCATCCATCAGCCGGAGATGATCGGCCGTCCCATCTGAAGACAGGAACAGGCAGTCCGCCGCCGCGATGAAATCGTCATAGTAGGCGTTTCCTTCCGTATAGTCGTGCAGATCAGTCCAGATTTCCTTG
>CAZFHR010000054.1:0-7646 GCA_964519115.1 uncultured Candidatus Izemoplasmatales bacterium | reverse complement strand
CAGGAAACCCGGTCAGCCAGGACGATCGTCATCGGTCTGACCGGCGGCATCGCTTCCGGAAAATCAGCCGTCGAGACGCTGTTCGCAAAGCACAAAATCCCGGTGGCGGACGCCGACGACTTCTATAAAGAACTGTCCAAACGCGGAAAAGTATTGTATAATGAAATCGTCGCCGCCTTCGGCAATGCCATCGTCGCCCCCGACGGGGAAATCGACCGCAAAAAACTCGGCGCCATCGTTTTTGCCGACACGAATGCGCGATTGGCCCTGAATGCCATCGCCCATCCGCACGTCCGCCAAGCGATGGAGGAATGGCTCGCGGACCAGCGCCGGGCCGAAGATCCGATCGTCGTCGCCAGCGTGCCGCTTTTGTTCGAATCGGGATTTGACACATTGTGCGATCTGACCGTCGCCGTCTGGTGTCCGCCGCGGATCCAGCTGGCGCGCCTGATGAAGCGGGATGGTTCACCGCGGACGGAAGCCCTCGGCCGCATCGGGGCGCAGGAACCGCTCAAGGCAAAATGTCGGAAAGCGGATCTTGTCATCGACAATTCGGGAACCAGGGACGAACTCGCAAGGGAATTCGCCCGGGTCCTGCAAACGATAAGGAGCTTATCATGTCGCTAATGAGTTATTTCCAAACGTTTTGTGAAACCAGGGAACTTCATCCGGATGCTGAATTGCGGACGCATTACTACCGCAACGGATTCCGTGATTGCGTCGCCGCGCTCGAAAAACTGGCCGAGAAGGACCGTCTCGAAGTCCGCGATGTCAACCAGACACATGGCGAAGTCTACCTTCTTGGCAACGGCTTCGACTGCATCATTACGATCGCCCAGATCACGCCGATCGAATCAGGCATCGATCTGAAGGTCAACTATTTCAGTTTCACTGGTCTCGGACGGCCGAAAAAGAAGGTCGTCGAATTATACAAATATCTAGACTCCGCCCTGAAATTCAAAGGCGTGTCTTTACACCCGTAAGGAGGCGTCATGGAACGCGTCCAAAGAAACGATCAGTTTTTCGCTTACGCCAAAACCCTGCTTTCGACCGCCGATCTCCAGACGCTGACGCTCCTCTATCAGCCGCTGCTCGGCGTTTCGGCGTTCACGTTCTACCTGACGCTATTCGGACTGCTGAACAAACAGACGCTCATCTCCGACAAATTCCTCCATTCTGATCTGGAAAGCATCCTCGACATCAAACTCGAAAAACTCGAAGAGGCCAGGCAGAAACTGGAAGCCGTCGGGCTTTTGACGGCTTGGTTCAAGACCGACACATTCGCCTATGAACTGATTTTGCCGATGTCGGCGGCGAGTTTCGTAAACGACGGGATTCTCGGCCAATACCTGCAGGCCGTATTGACCGAAGATCGCTACAAGAAAATCATCAAGATGTTCAAAACGACGAAAGTCACGAAAGACGGCTATATCGAAATCACCAAAGGGTTTGATGAGATATTCCCCGGCATGCCACCGGCAGGGCTCGATTCGGAAAGCGATCTGCCCCGTAAAATCCGATCAAAATCGATCAAAATCCGAAATTCGGCTTTTGATTTCCGCTTGTTCTCCGAAAGCATCCCAGCGGAGTTTTTCGACAAAGGCCAACTGACCGACACCGTTCGTGACAAAATCGACAATCTTGCCTATGTTTATGGTCTTGACGAACTGGCGATGAAGAATGCGTGGGTCAAAGCCGTTGAACCGGGAAAACCAGTGGACGCTTCCCGGCTTGCCACCGCCGCACGCGATGCCTATAAAACCGTTGCCCGGGCGCCGGCAAAAGCCACGGAAGATCCGGTTCAGCAGAGCGGCGAAGCCCCTGACACCTCAGACCCAATCGTATATTTCCGGGCGATATCCCCCAAAGAACTGTTAAAACAGATGTCCGGCGGCAAAGTCGCCGCCGCCGATCTGCGGATCGTCGAACGCCTGCTGAACGAACTTGGTGTCGACAAGGGTGTCGTCAATGTCATGCTGGCCTATGTGCTGGAAAACAACCATGGCGACATGCCGTCCTACGATTATTTCGAGAAGATCAGCCTCAGTTGGCTCCGCAATAAAATTGATTCGGTTGAAATCGCCATCGACTACGTCAAGCATCTCAATGCCGAATACTCGAAAAAACAGGAATCGGGAGTGGCTCGCCGTACCAGCAAGTACGCCAAGGAAGCGAAACCCGACTACAAGATCGACTGGCTCGATGAATACATGAAATCCATCCAGTAAGGAGGAGACCGTCATGAAAAAACTGAACGACTTTCTTACCGGCTATCAACCGGCGGAAGGCGCGGATGACACGATCGACCGCTTACTCGAAGATCCGATCGTCAATGCGTTTGTTCTGAAAAACGATCTCAAGCACGACTGTATCGTCCGCGGCATCAACAATTTCTTCGTTTTCAAGGAATCAAAAGACATCTGCGCCGTCTGTCGCGGTCTTTACGAATGCAAACTCGCTTCCGAAGGGATGGCGCCGCAGCTGGCGATGTACGGCGCTGACGTCGAACTCGCTTATGCGCGTTGCCGCTATAACACCGTCAATGAAGCCAAAAGCAAGATCGATGCGCTCTATGTGCCGCGAAAAGTGTTCAATGCCGACATCGCCGATTTCGATCTGATCGGTCCCGCCCGCAAGGAAGTCCATCGCTACATGATCCATTTTCTCAACCAGTATTCGCGCAAAAACCCGATGAAGGGCATGTATCTTTGCGGCGTCTACGGTTCCGGGAAGACCTATATCCTCGCCTGTATGGCGAACGAACTCGCCAAAAAGGGCTATCGGAGCATCTTCGTCTATTACCCCGATCTGGTTCGCGAGTTGAAATCATCGATCGCCACGGGCGATCTGGAAGAACGGATCCAGCAATTGAAAAAGATCGACGTCCTGTTTCTCGATGACATCGGCGGCGGCACGGTTTCCGCATTCACCCGCGATGAGGTGCTGGGACCGATCCTGCAACACCGCGTCCTCGATGAACTGCCGACGTTCTTCTCATCGAATCTGAAGATCAAAACCCTAGTTGAAGAGATGATGCTCAACACATCCGATGGCGAACGGTCGAAGGCGATCCGCATCGTCGAGCGCATCCGGGAGTTGGCCGTCGAAATCGAATTGACGGAAAAACCGACAAGGCAGTCTTGACAATCACCCCGGTTGATATATAATAGATGGTAGAAAACGCCCATCAGGCAATGAAGGGGACAACATCGCGAACGAAAGCACAAGCGAGGACGGACATCGGTGAAAGCCGTCTTGCCAAAGTTCGATGATTACCACCCGTGAGCCGGTCTTTGAAAAGACCCGTCGCCAACGTTATCGGCGCCAAGTGCCGGATTGATTTCCGGAAACAAGGTGGTACCACGGTCATTCGATCGCCCTTCGCAAAGAGGGCGATTTTTATTTTTTAGGAGGTAATACCCATGATTAAAATCAGTTTTCCCGACGGTTCTTCGCGGTTGTTCGAAAGCCCGATTTCCGGTCTGGCAATCGCTCAGGCGATTTCCCCGTCGCTTGCCAAGCGTTGCCTTGCGATCAAGGTCGATGGGGCGCTTTTTGACCTGAACGTGCCGATTAGCCATGACAGTTCCATCCAGCTGATCACCGAAAACGATCCGGGAGCCCTCGAGATTCTCCGCCACTCCGCCGCCCATCTGCTGGCGGAGGCGATTCGTTCGCTCTATCCGCAGGCCAAGTTCGGCGTCGGACCGGCGATTGAAGAAGGCTTCTATTATGACATCGATCTCGGCAACGTCGTCCTGACCGAAGGCGATTTGCCGGACATTGAAAAGCAGATGCAGAAGATCGCGGCGGAAAACCGCGCCGTCGTCCGCCGCGAATTGCCCAAGCTTGAAGCCCTGGCCCTGTTCGCTGCCGATCCGTACAAGACCGAATTGATCGGGGCGCTTCCCGATGATGAGATCATCAGCGTCTATGCTCAGGGCGCCTTCACCGATCTGTGCCGCGGCCCACACCTGCCTTCAACCAAATGGCTGCGTCATTTCAAACTCACCTCGCTCGCTGGCGCATACTGGCGCGGCGATTCGAAGAACAAGCAACTGACCCGCGTCTACGGCACGGCGTTTTTCACCGCCCAGGAACTCGCGGACTATCTGTTCATGGTCGAGGAACGCAAGAAACGCGATCATCGCAAACTCGGCAAAGAACTGGATCTTTTCATGCTTTCCGAATACGGACCCGGATTTCCGTTCTGGCTCCCGAAAGGCATGATTTTGCGCCGCGAACTGGAGAATTTCTGGTACAAGGTGCATGTCAAGGAAGGCTATCAACTGATCCAGACGCCGATCATGCTTAACAAGGAACTGTGGGTCGTTTCCGGGCACTGGCTCAACTATCGCGAAAACATGTACACGTCGACGATCGACGACGAGGAGTACGCGATCAAACCGATGAACTGTCCGGGCGGGATGCTCGTCTACAAGCGCGACATCCACTCCTACAAAGATTTCCCGCTCAAGGTCGGAGAACTCGGACTCGTCCATCGCCATGAAGCCTCCGGCGCCCTGAACGGACTCTTCCGCGTCCGCAACTTCACCCAGGATGATGCCCACATCTTCATGACCGAAGATCAGATCGTCGGCGAAATCCGCGAACTCATCCGGCTGTACGACTATATGTACTCGGTCTTCCATCTGTCTTACACGATCGAACTGTCGACGCGGCCTTTGGAAAAGTACATTGGCGAGATCGCTACCTGGGATCGTGCTGAAAAAGCGCTCGCCGATGCGCTGAACTCGATTAACAAACCCTTCAAGATCAATCCCGGCGACGGCGCGTTCTACGGACCGAAACTCGATTTCAAGCTCCGCGACTCGATGAATCGGATCTGGCAATGCGGTACGATCCAGCTGGACATGAACCTTCCCGAACGGTTCGACCTCACCTACATCGACCAGAACGGGGAAAAGAAACGGCCGGTCATGCTTCACCGCGCCCTCTTCGGCTCGATCGAACGCTTCATCGGCATCCTGATCGAACATTATGCCGGGGCTTTCCCAACCTGGCTTGCCCCGGTCCAGGTCAAGGTCATTCCCGTGAACAACGCTTTCCATCAGGAGTATGCGCGAAAAGTATTCGCTACCCTGAGGGACGATGACATCCGCGTCGAACTCGACGAGCGGGAAGAAAAACTGGGATACAAGATCCGGGAAGCGCAAACGCTCAAGATTCCCTATCAGCTCGTCCTCGGCGACAAGGAAGTCGCGGCTGAACTGGTAACGTTCCGCCGCTATGGCGAACAGGAACAGGTGACGCTGCCGCTCGCCGATTTCGTGAAGCAGATTCAAGTCGAAATCGCCCAAAAATGAGATTGTGATCCTTTAAGGGAACCGTTCGCAGCGGTTCCCTTTTCTATGTGGGCGTCGGGACAACTCTGGTATTATTAAAAATACAATATCTGGTACTTTCATTATGACCAGAAAGCGATATAATCATATACGGTAAAACTATCATTATGCAGGAGGAAAACATGCAAAACGATCGTTATTCGCTGAACAAGGAACTGGCTCAGATGCTCAAGGGCGGCGTCATCATGGACGTCACGAGCGCCGAACAGGCGAAAATCGCCGAAGCGGCCGGCGCTTGCGCCGTCATGGCGCTCGAACGCATTCCGGCCGACATCCGTGCCGCCGGCGGCGTCTCGCGCATGAGCGACCCGAAACTGATCAAAGATATTCAAAAAGCCGTCTCGATTCCCGTCATGGCGAAAGTCCGGATCGGGCATTTCGTCGAGGCCCAGATCCTCGAAGCCCTGGAAATCGACTACATCGACGAAAGCGAAGTACTGTCGCCCGCCGATGACAAATTCCATATCGACAAGACCCAGTTCAAGGTGCCGTTCGTCTGCGGCTGCCGCGACCTCGGCGAAGCGCTGCGCCGGATTCAGGAAGGCGCCTCGATGCTGCGCACGAAGGGTGAACCGGGTACCGGCGACATCGTTCAGGCCGTCCGGCACATGCGCCTCATCCAAAGCGAAATCCGCCGGATCGTTTCGATGCGCGAAGATGAATTGTATCAGGCCGCCAAGGAATGGATGGTTTCCTACGAAATCGTCCGTCAGGTTCATGATGCCGGCAGACTCCCGGTCGTCAATTTCGCCGCAGGCGGCGTTGCCACGCCGGCCGATGCCGCGCTGATGATGCAGCTCGGGGCCGAAGGCGTTTTCGTTGGCTCGGGCATTTTCAAATCCGGCGATCCCGCCAAACGGGCCGCCGCGATCGTCAAAGCGGTCACCAATTATCAGAATCCGGCCATTTTGGCAGAAATATCCGAAGATCTCGGAGACGCGATGATCGGCATCAATGAAGCCGAAATCGACCTTTTGATGGCCGAACGGGGAAAATGAGGATGTCGATCGGTGTTTTGGCACTTCAGGGTGCCTTCCTCGAGCACGAGAAGATGCTCGAGCGATTGGGCGCCGACCATTATGAGATCCGTTCACTGGCCGATCTGCGGCCGATGGACGGCCTGATTCTTCCCGGTGGTGAATCGACGACGATGGGAAAACTACTGCGCGATTCCGGTCTGTTCGAACCATTGCGGGCAATGATCGTCGCCGGGTTACCCGTGTTTGGAACGTGTGCCGGGATGATCCTGCTCGCTACCTCCGTCGAGAACGATCAACGGACCCATTTCCGTACGCTTGACGTTGATGTCATCCGCAACGCCTATGGCCGCCAACTCGGCAGTTTTGCGACCACGTCCGTCATGGAAGGCGTGGGTGACGTGCCCATGGTCTTCATCCGCGCTCCCTACGTCGACAGCGTGTCGGGAACGACCGAAGTCCTTGCGGTCGTCGATGGGAAAATCGTCGCGGTCCGGGAAGGCAACCAGCTGGCGACGGCTTTCCATCCGGAACTGTCAGACGACACCCGGATCCATGATTATTTTCTGGACATCGTCAGACAGCATCGGCAGGGAAGATAAAAAAAACGCGATTTCGGATCAAGGGCCGGAATCGCGTTATCTTTGCTTCAGCGTTTTTTCCCCTGCCGCATCGCCTGGACAGCGATCGCATCGGGATCGATGTAAATCGTTTTCTGGTTCGCATACGTAACGAAGGAACCGATGACACCGGGAACTTTCCTGACGTGTTTCACGAGCGTATAATCGACGGCGACGCTTGAAGAATATTTCGACTGCGAATGGAAGGCGGCGAGATTGGCCGCGGCCCGGATCGTCGTTTCACCGAGCGCTCCGGTCTGACGGACAAGGACATGGCTGCCGGGTACGTCCTTGACATGAAACCACCATTCGTTGGCGCGTGCCAGCTTATGAGTGACATATTCGTTTTGGACGTTGTTCTTCCCGACGACGATTTCGATGCCGTCCGGATCGATGAAAGTTTCGAAGGAGGGCGTCGGCCGCCGCGATTTCTGCGGCTTTTCTTTGAGATAATGATTTTCTTTGAGTTCTTCCGCGATTTCCAGGAGGTCGTTGAGCGAAGCCGTCTCTAACTGCGTCGTCAGAAGTTCGAAATAACGAATTTCCTGGAGGGTCAAGGCGATCTGACCTTCAAGATGAGCGACGGCGAGTTTAGCCTTTTTGTATTTCTTGAAATACGCTTCGGCGTTCTTGCGCGGATCCAAAAGCCGGTCCAGTCGAATCACCAGTTTCGCTCCGTCGAC
>CAZFHR010000053.1:0-7833 GCA_964519115.1 uncultured Candidatus Izemoplasmatales bacterium | reverse complement strand
AGCGGCAAAGAAAGAAAGGGGATCTATTATGTTGAAAGAATGGCTGCTTTCCGGCGATGTTTCCGTTGCTTACCGCGTGCAACGCGAACTGCTCGGCGCCCCCGCGGCCGTCACGGCACCGCTCCGGGCCCGAATCGCCACCGAAGGCTGGGGAAAAGACTATCTTGATCATTTCGATCTTGAGACCGGCCTGTGGGCCGGCATCTATTCGCCGAAATGGACTTCAAACCATTATACGCTCCTCAACCTGAAAAGTCTTGGCCTTGATCCCTCTCATCCATTTTATCAAGCCGGCGTCCGCCGCGTCATCGATGCCATGTGGTTCAATAAGGGAAAAATTCGTCCTTACCGTTATCAGGACCTGTGCGTCGTGGGGATGATGCTCGGGATGGCGGCTTATGGGCGCCTTGATGATCCCCGCACGACCGAAATGACCGATTACATTCTTGCGCATCAATATCCGGACGGCGGCTGGAACTGCCAGTGGCACAAGGGCGACCTTCACAGTTCACTCCATACGACCCTCACCGTCCTCGAAGCCTTCCGCGATGCCCTGCAGGCCGGATACGGCTACCATAGCGATGACATCCGGAAAGCCGTGACCGGCGGCGAGGAATTCATCCTCCGGAAGCAGTTCTTTCGGAGCGAACGGACCGGCGAAGTCATCCGGGCTGAATTTTTAGGTCTTCACCATCCGGTCGGGTGGCACTACGATGTTCTGCGGGGGCTTGAGTATTTCGCTTCCGTCGAGCACCCGGTGGATCCGCGGATGGACGAAGCCATCAATATGGTGTTCAGAAAAAAACGGATCGACGACACCTGGTCATGCTGTTCCCCTTATAGTGGAAAAGTCTATTTCCATATGGAGAAAACCGGGCAGCCCAGCCGGTGGGTCACGTTTCGTGTCCTGCGTGTGCTGCTGATCTATCGGGCGCATCTCTACAAGAGTCTGATCTGACACGTCAAAAAAAACGACTTCTGCCATTCCGGCAAAGTCGTTTTTTTTGTTCGTCTTCATTGCTTTGAGGCTGAGATGCCATTAGATGTCGAGCGTAATCTGGATGCCTAGGACGCCATATAGATCCTGCTTTTCCTTTGGATAATACTGGTCCATGTCGCCGGGATCGGCAGTTGCCAGTTCGTCAGAACGATATCCGCACTGATCCAGAGGCAAGGCGGAATACAACTCGGCAAAGGAACGAAATCGGAAAATTTGAACTACTTTGACCATCAGCTTTTCCGATCTGTCCAGCGCATGATGAAATTCGATCAGATCGCCCGCACGGATCAGCCGTCTTTTCTCGTCGTTCAATCGCAATTCAATCGTCTTCGTACCCTTTTTCATTTTTTCAAAAGGCTCAGAATGAAGATTCATGTCATGGATCATCGTTTCACCCACCTTCTTTTGATGCGGGTCATGGTCATTGCCGTCCCTTTTCAACATATTTGATGATTTCCCTCAAGTCCGAAATCGTCCATTCGGTTTTCGGATCGATCCCGTTTCGTTTGAGATGAAATGCCGTCATCCCCAGATTCCTGGCGCCGTCCGCTTCACCCATCGTATCATCCACATACAGGCAATCCTCCGCCTTGACGCCGACAGAATCCAGTGCGTGCTGATAGATTCTCGGATCGGGTTTGCCGATTCCGACCATCGAACTTGCGGTAAAGGATGTGAAGTAGTTACTCAGTCCAATTAATGTCAAAGAATATTCAAGCGAAGGCGGGCAGTCGCTGATGACGCCCATGATATAGCCTTTTCTCTTAAAATATTCCAACACTTCCCCGACTTCATCAAAAGGCTGTTTGTAAACATACCAGAGTTTCTCTCCCAGGTATTTAGCCTTTGTCTTAACTTCGGCGGTAACGCCGTCATCGAGCAGCAAGCGTTCGTAGAAATCCGTGAAGAATGCCATTTCATCCGCCAGGGTTTTATAAGGCACATATGGTTTGTCTTGTTGTAATACTTGTTGAAAGAATTTAAGGAATCTTTCATACGGAAGATCTAATTCCTTGCCCGACACTTCCTTGTACCGGCGATGCAGTTCCCGGTCCATTTTAGGATCATTGCGAGTCAGCGTTCCATCTCTGTCGAAGAAGATTGCTTTATATTCTTTCATCTTCAATCGCCTCTGCTTGTCGATTTGGTGATTTCATATCGATTTGAACCTGATAATCTGATCGATTCATTTTGAATATCAGTCATCCTATGTGCTGGCTGTCTGCGCCCATTATAACACCGAAACAGATGGATGTAAATGTTCTTTATTCCCAGCGATCAGATCGATATTCTATCTCAATATGTCAGTCCTTCTAGATGAATCATCTTGTATGTTATCTTGTATATTTTCTTGTATCCGCATCTGAAATCAAAAAAAACACATTCATCGAAGAATGTGCTGTTTTCATGAGCAATCGATAAGCTCGAGCGCTGTCGCTTCTTATTTACGTTTCCCGCCAAAGGCGGATTTGAATTTGTTCCAGCTCGTCCCTTGGGCTGACGGATGACCTTCGACGCGCCGCAGTTCTTCAAAGACCTTTTTCTGTTCGGGCGTCAGTTTCGCCGGCGTGACGACGGTGACGATCACGTGTTCGTCGCCCTTGTATTTCGTTCGGACGTTCGGAGCGCCTTTTTCGCGGATGCGGAATTTCGCGTCCGACTGGGTTCCCGACGGGATCGTCAGGATGACGTTGCCATAGACGGTCGGCACTTCGATTTCGGCGCCGAGCGCCGCCTGCGCGAACGTGATCGGGACGGTGATGATGATGTCGTCGCCCTCGCGGGTGAAGACATCAGACGGCTTGACTTCGAAGACGATGTAGAGATCGCCGTTCGGTCCACCATAGGCGCCTTTGTTGCCATAGCCTTCGAGCCGGATCTGCTGGCCCGTCTCGATGCCTTCGGGAACCTTGACTTCGATGTCCTTCATCGACTTGACGACGCCCTCACCGTTGCAATTTTGGCATTTGGCGGTGATTTCCTTGCCAGTGCCGTTGCAGGTAGGGCAGGTCGTCCGCGACTGCGTACGGCCAAAGAGCGACTGCTGTTCGACGACGATCGAACCGGAGCCGCGGCAGCGTGAGCAGGTACGGATGTCCTGCGGACTGCGGGCGCCGGATCCATGGCACTGTTTGCATTCGTCATAGACGGGAATCTTGATCGTTTCCTTCTTGCCGAAGATGGCTTCCTCGAAGGAAACCGCCATCCGGCGCTGGATATCCGCGCCTTTGCGGGGCCGGGCCTGACCAGCGGTACTGCCTTGACGACCGCCGAAAAACGCCGAGAAGATATCGCCGAAATCGAAGCCTTCGAAGCCGCCGAATCCCGGACCGGATCCGAAGTTCGGATTGGTCGCCTGATGGCCGAAGCGGTCATAGTTCTGCCGCTTCTCGTGATCGGACAGGACTTCGTAGGCTTCCTGGACTTCCTTGAATTTGGCTTCGGCGTCTTTTTCGGTCGAAACGTCGGGGTGAAACTTTTTTGCGAGCGTCCGGTAGGCTTTCTTGATGTCTTCCTCAGCCGCTGTCTTGTTTACGCCCAGTACCTCGTAGTAGTCGCGTTTGTCCATGGGTTCACCTCGTCTTTAAACAAGATGAAAAGCGGATGACCGCTTTTCATCGCAATGTTGCTTATACTTCTTTGTAATCGGCATCAAACACTTGATCGTCGTTGGCGGAACCGTTGTCGTCGCCACCTTTTTTCTTATCGTCCGGGCCGGGCTGTTGTTGCTTCGAGGCTTCTTCATAGACGCGCTGGGAGAGCGCCTGGGCGGTCTTCTCAAGGGCGTCCTTGGCTTTGCGGATGCGGTCAAGGTCATCGCCCTTGAGGGCTTTTTCGACGTCCTTGATCTTGTCTTCGGCTTCCTGCTTTTCCTTGCTGGTGACCTTGTCGCCCAGATCCTTGATCGCCTTGTTGGTCATGAAGACCATCTGGTCGGCTTCGTTGCGGAGGTCGACTTCTTCGCGTTTCTGCTTGTCGGCTTCGGCATTCAGTTCGGCTTCCTTCACGAGCTTGTTGATTTCGGCTTCGGTGAGGGCGGATCCGGACTGGATCGTGATCGAGTTGGCCTTGCCGGTTGCGGTGTTCTTCGCCGAGACGTTGACGATGCCGTTGGCGTCGATGTCGAATTTCACTTCGATCTGCGGTACGCCGCGCGGGGACGGCGGAATGTCGTTTAACTGGAAGTGGCCGAGCGTCTTGTTGTCCTGCGCCATCGAACGTTCGCCCTGGAGGACGTGGATGTCGACGGCGGGCTGATTGTCGGCCGCCGTCGAGAAAATCTGCGACTTGGAAGTCGGGATCGTCGTGTTGCGGTCGATCAGCTTCGTGAAAACGCCGCCGAGGGTTTCGATGCCGAGGGAAAGCGGCGTGACGTCGAGCAGGAGAACATCCTTGACGTCGCCGGTGAGAACGCCGGCCTGGATGGCGGCGCCCATGGCGACGACTTCATCCGGGTTGATCGAACGGTTCGGTTCCTTGTTGAAGAGCGAGCGGACGAGGTCCTGGACCGCGGGGGTACGGGTCATGCCGCCGACGAGGAGGATCTGATCGATGTCCTTGGCCGCCATCTTCGCATCGGCGAGCGCCTTTTTCACCGGGTCGACGGTGCGTTGCACGAGGTCGGAGGTCAGTTCGTTGAATTTCGCTCGCGTCAGGGTTTTTTCCAGATGGGCCGGCCCGGAGGCGGTCATCGAGATAAAGGGAAGCGAGATCTGCGTCGAGGTGATCGAGGACAGTTCCTTCTTCGCCTTTTCTGAGGAGTCGCGCAGCCGCTGCAGCGCCATCTTGTCGTTGGAAAGATCGACGCTCGTTTCCTTCTTGAATTCGGCGATCAGCCAGTCGACGATGCGTTGGTCGAAGTCGTCGCCGCCGAGGCGGTTGTCGCCGGAGGTGGAAATGACTTCGAAGGTGCCGTCGGCGAGGTCGAGAATCGACACGTCAAACGTGCCGCCGCCAAGGTCATAGACGAGGACGGTCTGCTGCTTGTCCTTCTTGTCGATGCCGTAAGCGAGCGCCGAGGCGGTCGGTTCGTTGATGATCCGCTTGACTTCGAGGCCGGCGATCTTGCCGGCGTCCTTGGTCGCCTGACGCTGGGCGTCGTTGAAATACGCCGGGACGGTGATGACCGCTTCGGTGACTTTTTCGCCCAGATAGGCTTCCGCAGATTCCTTCAGATTGCGCAGGATCATCGCGGAGATTTCCTGGGGCGTGTAGTCCTTGTTGTTGATCCGGACTTTCTGGTTGGTCCCCATTTTCCGCTTGATCGAATACACGGTGTTGGGGTTGGTGATGACCTGGCGCTTCGCGACTTCGCCGACTTGGATCTCGTCGTCCTTGAACGCGACGACGGATGGCGTGGTGCGGTTGCCGTCGAGGTTGGGAATGACTTTCGCTTCCGTACCTTCCATGACGGCGACGCAGGAATTGGTGGTTCCAAGGTCGATGCCGATGACTTTTTTCATGATATTATCTCCTTTTATCTCTCATTAAGCGACATTATCCGCTAATTTTTCGTTTTCAGATGGATCTTCGGGTTCTGTTTCCTGGGGCAGGGGTTTGATGTTGATCAGCACCATCGCCGGCCGGAGCAGGCGGTCTTTGTACCGATAGCCGTTTTTGATGATTTTCAGAATCGTGTTTTCGGGCAGTTCCGGATCGTGGGACGTATCGATGGCGTGGGCGATGTTGGGATCAAACGGATCGCCTACTTTCATCGGAATCAGTTTGACGCCTTCGTCGACAAGGACGTTCAGGATCATGTCCTTGATCATCCGGAAGCCGTAGAGGAAATTCTTGAACTGCGGATCTTCCGTCGGCATGCCGAGGGCCTGCTCAAACGTCTCGATCGCATCGATCATCTTATCGCAGACGGGCATGGAAGCATACGCTTTCTCCCGTTTCAGTTCTTCGGCGTTGCGTTTCTTGAAGTTGTCGGTCTCGGCGAGCATCCGCAGATACTTGTCCTTGATTTCCGCCAGTTCGGCCATGATCGTTTCGAGGCGGTCGTCGACCGTTTCTTCAATGACCGGCTTTGCTTGTTCGGGTGCGGTGGCCTTCGTTTCCGGTGCGGTTTCCGGCTTCTTGGCTTTGTCCTTGTCTTTCATGCGGAAATCTCCTTTATTTGTCTTCGTAGAGTTTGGTCAGATGTTTGGCGAGGTACTTGATCAGGGAAATGACTTTGCGATACTCCATCCGCGTCGGGCCGACGACCGAAATCGTGCCATGTTCGCCTTCCTGCGTTTCGTAGTTGGCGGAGACGACGGTGCAGTCGCGCATTGACGTGACGGTGTTCTCCGTGCCGATCTTGACGGATACGCCTTCGGCGTTTGTCTCGACGATCTTGAAGATCTCGTTGTTTTCGATCGTGTTCAGGAATTCCCGGAGCTTGGCGATGTCGTTGAATTCCGGCTGATAGAGCATGTTCGAGGAACCGGTCAGATAGTACTTCGTCTGGGCGAATTTGGAGAAGGCCTCGATGAAGGAATCGACGATCGTTTCCCGGTATTTCAGGAGTTCCTTGATCTGTTGTCGCTGGATCTCGTAATGCAGTTTCTCCGACACCTGCGACAATGGTGTATCGACGAGCAGTTCATTCAGCAGATCGATGACTTTGACGAGTTCGGATATCTCCATGTCCTCGGAGATCGCGATCTGCTTGGATTCGACATAGCCCTGGTTGGTGATGACGAGAACGAGCGCAAGGTTTTCGCGCAAGGGAATCAGCTGCACCTTCTTGACGCGGGAATTGAAGGCGTTGGGCCCGAGGTTGATCGCCGTGCAGTTCGTGGCCTGAGAAAGCAGGTTGATTGCTTCCTTGATCACTTCTTCGCGTTCGATTTCCTGATTTTCGAAGAGCGAGTCGAATTCGGTATAGTCGCCGTTTTCGCTTTCAACGTTCTTGATGATCGTCTCGATGTAATACCGGTAGCCTTTTTCCGACGGGACGCGTCCTGAGGACGTGTGCGTCTTTTCCAGGAACCCGAGTTCCTCGAGGTCGGACATTTCGTTGCGGATCGTCGCCGGTGAGACGTCCATGTGTTTCGAAAGCGTCCGCGAACCGACCGGTTCGGCCGATTTCACGTACTCTTCGACGATGAGCTTCAAAATCATTTCCTGACGTTCGTTGAGCACGCTTCCGCCCCCTTGGCACTCCGTATCCCGGAATGCTAACACCATTATACATTCAGGCGTTAGCAATGTCAAGCATAGAGTGCTAACGAATGCGTGTTTTTTACGTGAGGAAACGTTTTCTTCGCATCCAGGACGTTTTGACCACAACCGTTGGAAACCTCGAGTTTATCTCCGTGCCCATCTTGCTTTTTTATGGTCCTGATATATAATAAGTAGTGGTTCACTGCAGGGGCGTACGGCATGAAAAAAATCCTTCACTTCTTCTGGAAAGACAAAGTCTTTTTGATCGCGTTTATCCTCGCGGTCGTCTCCTGTTTCTTCATCCCGCCGTCGGCGGCCTATCTGGGCTATGTCAATACCAAAGTACTCGTTATCATGTTTTCGCTCATGATCGCTGTTGCTGGACTGTACGAAGCCAATTTCTTCAGTTTCATCGCCATCAACCTCGTCTCGAAGTTCTATTCGATCAAATGGATCGCCCTCGTCATCGTCCTTGCGACCTTCTTCCTGGGCATGTGGGTGACCAATGACGCCGTGCTTCTGACGCTTGTTCCTTTCACCCTCTTCGTCACGAGGCAGACCGGGCAGCAGCGCTATGCCCTGATCATCGTCATCCTCCAGACGATCGCCGCCAACATGGGATCAGCGCTGACGCCGATGGGCGACCCCCAGAACATCTATCTCTATGCCTATTACAACAT
>CAZFHR010000052.1:0-7835 GCA_964519115.1 uncultured Candidatus Izemoplasmatales bacterium | reverse complement strand
ATTCTCGGATTACGGTTTCCGTGACGGTTTCGGCTGGGACGGAATGCATCGGCATCACCGCTTCAATTATAGCACGGGCGTGTGAATTTGGGTGGCATAAAAAGCCCCCCTATGGTATAATATTGCCGGTGATTTCAATGAACGGATACCTGGAATCAGGCCGTAAAATTCTCAGATTGTTGAACGAAAAAGGGTATCAGGCGTATTTCGTGGGCGGATTCGTCCGCGATTTTTTGCTTGGCATCCCCTCCTCGGACATCGATATCGCTACTTCTGCGACCCCTGATGAGGTCACGGCCCTTTTCCCCGGCGCCAAAGCCACCGGCGTCAAATATGGCACGGTGACGGTCTTCACGGACGGGTTCGGCTTTGAAACCACGACGTTCCGCTCCGAAGGCGGATATCAGGATTCACGCCATCCCGGAACCGTCGCCTTCACTGATTCGCTCGCCCACGATCTTGAACGCCGTGACTTCACCGTGAATGCGATGGCAATGGATGCCGACGGCAAGATCCATGACCGTTTCGGCGGCCGCCAGGATCTGGAAAACAAATCATTGCGGGCGATTGGCGAAGCCAAGAAGCGGTTCGAAGAAGACGCACTTCGGATTCTCCGCGCGTTCCGTTTCGTCGCCAAACTCGACTTCGACATCGAACCGGCGACGTTCGCAAGCATCTGCGCCAGCCGCCATCTGATCGCCAACATCTCCAACGAACGCGTCCTGAACGAAATGAAATACATCGTCCGCAGTCCTTTCGCCGCCAAGGCGTATCGGCTGATGGCGGATTCCGGCATCCTCGCGGATATCCCCGCCTTGGAAAAAGGCGTGACGTTCCTCGCCGGACGCGGTCCGGTCGTCCTCACGATCGAACAGTTCTATGCTCTCTGTTTTTACCTAAACGGCGGCGACGTTCCCGAGGGATGGCGCTTCTCGAACCGCGAACGGCAGAAGATCGAACGGATCGCGACGCTCGTCGAGGTCACGGCTGAAGATGATTACGACGAACTGCTCGTCTACGTGAACGGACTTGAACTCTGCCTGGCGGCGAATGCCGTCCGGGTCGCACTCGATCCGAGTCGCGACCGGGAAAGGCTGATCCGCGGCATCGATACGGCACTGCCGATCCACAAGACTTGTGAACTCGCCTTCAAAGGCGAAGACATCCTGAAACTGACGAAGCTTAGGGATGCGCGTCTGATCGGCGACGTCATCGACGAACTGACACATCAGGTCATCACCGGACGGTTGCCCAATGAGCGCGAAGCGCTAAGAGCCTATGCGAGCATCCAGCTGCGGGAAATGGGTGTGGAAGATGACGGAGAATAGGCAGTTTTTCTGTTACCTCGATCAGTTCGACGAACTGACGATCATCATCCCGCTGAAGAATTACCGCGACAACAACCACTATCAGCTGATCGGCGCCGAAGAAACCGTCGATCTGGAAATCGTCGAGAAGATCAACCTCGGCGTCGAAGTCAAACTCGTCTGTTCATTTGATGCCTATATTACGCTGAACCAGATCTACCAGGTCATCGATGCCGACGGCATCGCTTCCGAACTCTATACCGGCAAGATCGTCCGCACCGATCTGTTCGACAATATCTACGCTTACAAGAAGAACGATCTCGGATTTACCTATACCCGGGAATCGACCAAGTTCAAGATCTGGACTCCGGTCGCCAAGAAAGTGACCCTCGAACTCGTCGATTTGCACGGAAAAACGACGTTTCTTGATGTCCCCTACCGCAATCTCGGCGTCTGGCGGATCGTCGTCGACGGCGATCTCGACCGCTGGAAATACCGTTACCTCGTCTATCTAAACGGCGCCGAAAAGATCGTCACCGATCCCTATGCCATCGCTTCCGACGCCAACGGAAACTACAACTATGTCGTCGACCGTGCCAAATTCCGGCCGATGAACCACGATTTCCGCTTTTCCGGGGATCCGGTCGACGCCGTCGTCTATGAAACGAGTTTCCGTGACTTCACGTCCGATCCGGCCATCCGCGCCGTCCATCCCGGGAAATATCTCGGCTTCGTCGAACCTGGATTGAAGACCCCGGCCGGTCATTCCGCCGGCATCGACTATCTCGCCGGGCTCGGCGTGACTCATGTACAGCTGATGCCGTTCTTCGACTTCGACGGCATCGACGAAAAACATCCCGAAGATGAATACAACTGGGGTTACAATCCCAAACAATACAACGTGCCGGAAGGATCGTATGCGACCGATCCGGACGACCCGTACGCCCGCATCGACGAATTGCGGACTGCCATCGACGGACTGCACGCCCGCAATATCGGCGTGGTGATGGACGTCGTCTTCAACCACGTCTTCGACCAACTCGGCTTCCCGTTTGAAAAACTCGTCCCCGGGTATGCCTACCTCGTCGACCGGCAGGGCATCTACACGAACGTTTCCGGATGCAGGAACGATCTTGCGACCCATCGCAAGATGGTGCGCAAGCTGATCATCGATTCGGTCCTCTGGTGGGCCGGCGAATACAAGATCGACGGCTTCCGTTTCGATCTGATGGGTCTCATCGATGTCGAGACCATGAACGAACTGCGCCAGGAACTCCACGATCTCGACGAACGGATCATCGTCTACGGCGAAGGCTGGAAGATGTATTCTTCCAATCAGGCCGACCGGTTGGCGCATATGATGAACAAGAACGTCATCTACACGATCGGGTTCTTCAACGACCGCTTCCGCGAAACGATCAAAGGCAAAACATTTGAACCGACCGCCCCGGGATACGCGACCGGTGATCTCGACGAGGTCGAGACGGTCCGGGAAGTACTCCGTGGCAGTGCGGCGAACCGATATCTCTTCAAATATGCTTCGCAGTCGGTGAATTACGTCGAGTGCCATGACAATCTGACCTTCTTCGACAAATGCCTGACGATGACCGATGACATCGCCAAGATCAAGCGGCAGGAGAAACTGGCGACGGCGATGGTCGTGCTCGCTCAGGGCATGCCCTTCATCCACGCCGGTCAGGAATTCTTCCGGACCAAGAACGGCGACGAAAACTCGTTTGAATCGCCGGATTCCGTGAACCGGATCGACTGGGCGCGGGCGGACGAAAATCGCGATGCCATCGAATTCTTCCAATCGCTCATAGCCTTCCGCAAAAACAATGCCGGATTCAAACTGAAAGCAAGTTCCGATCTCGTCGCGGATACCGAAGTGATCATCCTCAAGTCGCAATCGATTCTCTACAGCCTGAACGGCGATACCGCCGTCATCGTCATCTTCAAGCCGACCGACGAACCGGAAACGGTCGTCGTGCCGGAAAACTACCGGCTCGTGCTCGTAAGCGAGCCCTGTCACCGGATGCTTCCCGAAAGCGCCTATGAGCTTTGTGCGATCGGCGCTTATCTGTTTCAGAAACGAGATGAAGGACATGAATTATGAAATCGACCAGAAAGTGAATTTCTACGGCAAGATCGAAGCCGTCAATCCCTCGACCTACGATTCGTATGCGGTGAACGTCGAAACCGAAGCCAAAGAGAAGGTCATCGTCCGCGTTCCCGCGAAGACGGTCGTCAGCCTGAACAAGCTCTATTGGTTTGAAACGGTCGCGATCAGTTTCAAGGACAAGATCCATCTGCGTGCGGACAAGTTCGCCCCGATCGCCGAGATGGACATCGACGACGACGTCAAGGAGCGGCTGTTCCGGGCGTTCTATGAATACGCCCCGATCAATCTTCGGGAAGTGCGCGGCGGCATCGAGGGCAAACTCGCCCGGTTGCAAAACCCGGTCATCCGGGCGATCACGATGGATATCTATGAGAAATACGCAGATGATTTCTATCTCTATCCGGCGGCGACGAAATTCCATCACGCCTACATCTCTGGCCTCGCCTACCATACGTGGTCGATGCTGAAACTGGCGGATGGATTTCTTTCCGTCTACCCGTTCCTGAACGAGGATCTCCTGATCGCTGGCATCGTCCTCCACGACGTGACCAAGACACTCGAGTTCGATTCCTACGAAGGCAGCGAATACACGCTCGCCGGGAAACTGATCGGCCACATCTCCCTCGGCGTGAACGAAATCGCCCTTTCGGCCGCGCGGCTTGGCCTCGAGGACACCGAAGAGAAGATGCTCCTCGAACACATCATCCTATCTCATCATTATTACGGCAACTTCGGCTCACCGAAGAAACCGAATCTCGTGGAGGCGCTCGTCATCCATTTCATCGACAACGTCGATTCCAAGGTCACCGTCCTCGGCGAAGAACTGCAGAAGATCGAAGTCGGCGGCTTCACCGACGCGATCCCCGTCCTCGACAAGGAACGGTTCTACAAGCACAAACTGTCCAAGTGACGCCATCGGCTTCGGCCGATGGCTTTTCTTTTTCCGGAAAGCAAATAAAAAAAAGCCGCGAGCAATCGCGGCTTTCGTTGGAAAAGGGGAATCAGTTGAGGTAATCGGAGAACAAGGCGTCGTAGTAGACGTTCTTGACTTCCAGAAGATTGGCCTTGAACACGACGTCGGTGATGCCGAGGTCGGAAAGAATCACCGTGCCGACGGCAAGACGATCCGCCATCACGATGTTCAGCGTGCCGACGACGTACATGTTGGCGACGAGGTCCTTGAAGTAGAAGTCGAGAGCAGTCTTGACCTTGGCGGGGATGTTGGGAACGCTGATGCCATACGTGGTTTCGACGTCGGCGTCGGACAGATCGTAGACGATGCTGTAGAAGTAGTAGAGCGAATACAGCTGCATCTGTTCGAGGGTCGGCTTGCCGGTGGCGTTCTGAGCACCGTCGGAGTACACCGGATTGGCCGGATCGGCTTCCGTGAACTGGGCGCTGAACCGGACAAAATCGTCGCCCTGCTGCACGAGGATGAGGTGCTGGCCGTAAATGGTGGTGACAAGCGGGCTCATCATGCTGTCAAGATCAGCGTTGACGGGTTGGGAATAAACCTGGTAGATGGCAACGAGGGCATCGACGTATTCCTGAACGTAACTGTCCTTGACGCCGTAGGTACCGCTGTAGTTGAGCGAATGAGTGATGGTATCGTCATCTTTATCGACGATGTTGAGGTCTTCGGTCATCAACGCGAAGCCGAAGGTTTTGAATTCGCCCCAGGTCGCGTCTTCGCGGGAAGCGGCACGATAGGCGGTGACGAGCGTCGCGAAGGTGTTGTCTTCATCGTCGAGGTATTCCGTAATCGCGGCTTCGAAGCCGGCCAGTTTCGTTTCGTAGGCATCGACGCCGGCCTCATCGAGGGCTTCGATGTAGGCGTAATAATCGTCGGGGGTGCCGTTTTCGTCATAATCGAGGAAGAGGATCAGATGCGTGACGTCAAGCGAGAAGTAGTTGTCGTAATAGTCGGAGATCGTGTCGACCATCAGATCGACGAGATCGTACTCGCTGATTGCTTCGGCGATCAGGTACGGCTGCAGTTCGCCCTTGACGAAGTATTTGAGCAGGTCGAGTTCCGTCTTCGTACCATATTGCAGGTAGGCGTACTGGCTGAAGCTCGTATAGGTGAAGGTGAGGCCGTAGGAGGCATAGAGCTGAGCCAGATACGAATAGTAATCCTTCGCGTCCTGGAGCGAAACGTACATCTCGGCCATCCGGTCGCTGTTGTTCTTCTGCAGATTCGTCTGGGAGCCAAAGGCTTCCGTGAAGAACGGCGAATACAGCAGTTCCTCATATTGCGAAGCATACAGGAGATATAAGGCGGGGTTTTTTCCGACGGCGTAGGCGTATAGATCGTCGGCGGTGACTTCAAAATCAACTTCGATGGCCGCGTCGTCCAGGTAACCCGGGCGCGACGTCAGGGTGGCCACCAGGGTCTTCGAACCCTTTTCCACGCCGACGAAGGTCTTGTCGATCTGCTGGTAATCGATGATCATCCAGGTGTCGTAGAGGGCGAATCCACATTCCGTGCGCAGAGCCGCCATGTTGGTGTTGATCGTCGTTTCGGCGGTGCTCGCGGTCATCATGCCATCCAGGAGTTTCTGATAGAGTTGCTCGTAAAGGACGGCGTCGTTCAGGATTTCCTCGAACGTCGGTTCCGTACCCGGATCAGTAGTGTCGATGGCGGAAGTCGATCCGCTTACGAGGACTTTGACGGTAATCGTTCCGGTCCGGCTGACGCCGTTGGCGGTAATTTTGTAGGTGAGGACGATGTCCTTGGCCGCGTCGGTCGGCAAGGTGACGACGCCGGCGGCGGTGATATAGTCCTTGTTTGCAGTGGTCCAGGTGATCTTCGCATCGTACCAGCCCGTGGTCGGCAGCGTCAGGTTGGTGACGGTTTCCGCCGGCAGGTGGATGTTGGCCTCGATGTAGTCGAGCATGATGTCATAGGCGTCGACCTTGGCGGGCTGAGTCAGCTTGTAGATCATATAATAAGACGTATCGTTCGCGCCGGCGTAGCTCTTCGCGGTCACGGTATAGGGAACGGCGTCTTCCTTGTTAATGTCGAGCGTCTTGAACATATAGGTCGCCAGCGAACTCTGGATCGCCTTGACGTCGGTGAATTGGAAACTCAGATATTCGTTGTCGGCGGCGATCAGGTCTTCGGCCGTGGCGTCCGGATTGATGACGTCGCGGATTTCGCTGTAAACGTAGTTGTACATGTCGATGTAAGATCCGAGGACTTCGGCATCCGTCAGTTCGCGCGAATTGTTCACGGTGACGGTGCCCATGGTTTCGATGGTTTTGTAGACCTTGTTGATGGTGATGTCAAGATCGGCAGCGGCGATGAGTTCATGAAGCGCGTTGTAGACCTTCCCGTCGAAGGCGACATAGTAAACGAGCAGGCCGTCGGCATCGAAGACTTGCGCTTCCTCATCCTGATCGAACGCATCGGTCTTGGTCATCGTGAAATACTGGGAATTGGCATCGAAGTAGGCTTCGGCATCTTCCAGGGTATCGAAGAGCCGTTCGGCGGCGATGACGACGATGGACTCATCGTCGATCAGGTTGCCGATGCCGTCGATCGTGTACTCGTTGGCGCTGGAATCGGTATAGATGCTGTTCGTTCCGAGCGTGTAGACGATTTCTTCTTTGAGGTTAAGAATATTCTGCGTTGTTTCGTCATAATAGTAGGAATCGGCGAGGATATAGGCATCGGCGACGATTTCATCGGTTTCGGGATCGCTGTCGTGATCATAGGTGATGCTTTCTTTGGTGAAAACATAACCGAGATACTCGCGGAGTGAAGTGGAAGTATAGGCGACAAGGTTGAATTTGCGCATGACGAACGTCGCATCGGCGGCGCTGGTGAAACGGATCTTGAGGGCCTTGATGTCTTCGTAGTAGGAACCAACGTATTCGGCGGCGACTTCATCGTCGGTGACTTCACCCTTGGTGTCAAGGCGATATCGGACATAGGCTTCGCGGGCCAGAACGATGCTGGCATAGGCTTCTTCATTGCCCGAATATCCGGCGAGGATCATGCTTTGCGCGAAGGAAGCTTCATAAGCCGCCAAGGTTTCCGCGTCGAATTCGGCGATTACGGCGTCGTCGGTCGTACCATAGGTCAGCAGTTTGAGCTTGGTGGCGATTTCGTCATCGGTCAGAGCGGCGAGGTAATTCTGCAGCAGATGGCCATCGATCAGGTACAATAACTGGTCGACGCCGTCATTGTTTTTGATTTCGCTAAATAGTTCTTGATTCGTAATCGAATAAATGACATTGTCGTTAGCGTCGAGCCGTTGGTAGAACACCCCGTTGGGATCGCTCACCTGCGGATAATGCGTATTTCCGGTCGCGAAGGCAAGCACGACCGCGGAAACAACCACGACAATCAGGATGGAAAAGATGATGACGCGGTCCTCGCTGTTCAGGAACCCCGCCACCGA
>CAZFHR010000051.1:0-7965 GCA_964519115.1 uncultured Candidatus Izemoplasmatales bacterium | reverse complement strand
CATGTACGGTGGGATGGCGATGGAAAAAGCATCGGTCTTTGACATTTTCGACAACCCCCAGCATCCCTATACCCTGGGATTGCTCAAATCGATTCCCAAAGACGTGACCGGCGAGCGCACGCGTCTCGTTCCGATCGACGGCACGCCGCCGGACTTGTTAAAACCGCCGACCGGATGTCCGTTTTCGCCGCGCTGCCAATATGCGATGGGGATCTGTCTCCGGGAAGCCGCGCCGCTCTACCGCCTGTCGAAGACGCAGGAAGCGTCCTGCTGGCTGCACCACAAAGGCGCTCCGGATGTTCCGGGATTTGTCAAGGTGGAGGAGGAAGCGCAATGACCGACGAAAGAAAACCGTTGCTTTCCGTCCGCAACCTGAAGAAACACTTCATTTCCACCAACCTCAAAGGAAAACAGGTAGTGGCCGCCGTCGACGGCATCGACTTCGACATTTACAAAGGCGAAACGTTCGGGCTGGTCGGTGAATCCGGATGCGGCAAGACGACCACCGGAAGAACCATCGCGCGTCTCTACACGCCGACGGACGGAACGATCCTGTTCGACGGCGTCGATCTCGCCACCCTGAACGAACGGGAAATGCATCCGTACCGGCAGCGGATCCAGATGATTTTCCAGGATCCCTATGCTTCCCTCAATACCCGCATGACCGTGACCGACATCATTGCCGAAGGCATCGACACCCATCATCTCGCCACCGGCATGGAACGGCAGGAACGCATCTATCAGCTTCTCGAAAAGGTCGGACTGAAGCGGGAGCACGCGAGCCGTTATCCCCATGAGTTTTCCGGCGGCCAGCGCCAGCGCATCGGCATCGCCCGTTCGCTTGCGTTGAATCCCGAACTGATCATCTGCGACGAGCCGATCTCCGCCCTCGACGTGTCCATCCAGGCGCAGGTCGTGAACATGCTCGAAGACCTGCAGAAGGAATTCGGGCTGACCTATCTCTTCATCGCCCATGATTTGTCGATGGTCCGCCACATCAGCGACCGGATCGGCGTCATGTACCTGGGTAAAATGGTCGAAATCACGAAAAGCGAGCTTCTCTATATCAAACCGCTTCATCCTTATACGAAATCGCTGCTATCGGCGATTCCGATCGCCAATCCCCACCGGAAAGTCGGCGTCACTAGGATCATCCTGAAAGGCGACGTCGGCAGCCCCCTCAATCCGAAACCCGGGTGCCGATTCGCCCCGCGGTGTCAATATGCCAGGCAGGAATGTCTCATCAGGACCCCCGAACTGCGGGAAATCGAACCCGACCACTTCGTCGCCTGCCATTTCGTCGAAGAAATCTGAAGGAGTTAAACGCTGTACTGCGGTTAATCTCAATAGAAAGAAAAAGGAGAGAAAAAAAATGAAGAAATTGTTTATTGTAGCATTGGCTCTCACGCTTGGATTCGGCCTGAGCGCTTGCGGCGCGGCCACGACTACCACGTTAGCCAATACGACGACCACTTCAACACCGGAAGATATGGTGCTGAACTGGAACATCGGTGCCGAACCGTTGACGATCGACCCGGGTTTGAACGGTGCGAGCGACGGCGGCGACGTCATCAGCCAGACGTTCGAAGGCCTCGTTCGCGAGGTCAACGGCGTCGTGCAACCGGGCATTGCCGAGACATGGGAACTTTCCGAAGATGGCTTGACGCTTACGTTCCATCTCCGCCACTCCCAATGGAGCGACGGCTCGGAACTTACCGCCAGTGATTTCGTCTATGCTTGGAAACGCGCGATGAACCCCGCGACCGCCAGCGAATATGCCTGGTTGTGGGAGTACACGAATGTCGTCGGCGCCTTTGACGTTGTCAACGGCGAAGGCTCGCTTGACGATGTCGGCGTTGTCGCCACAGACGCTTATACGCTGACCGTCAGCCTGATCAGACCGACCGTGTACCTCGTCAGTTTGCTCGCTTTCAACCACTTCATGCCAGTGAAACAATCGGCAGTCGAAGCGGTGGGCGGCGAAGAAGGCGCTTGGGCGATCAACCCGGAACTCGTCGTCTCCAATGGCGCATTCGTCCTGACCGGCTATCAACTCGGTGGCGGTCTGACGCTGGAGAAGAACGAGTACTTCTGGGATGCCGACAATGTTCAAATCGACATCATCAACGGCAAATTCATCGATGATGTTGCTTCCGCCTATGTCGGCTTCACGATGGGCACGCTCGACTATATCCCGGACGTTCCGCCGGCCTTGGTCGCTGCCTTGAAGGTCGAGAGCCCGGAATTCTACATCTTCCCGCTGCTCGGAACCTACTACGCTAACTTCAACATGGACAAAGCATTATTCGAAAACAAGAACCTGCGCCTTGCCTTGACGTATGCGATCGACCGCGAGGCCATCTGCGAAGCGTTGAGCGGCGGCCAACTGCCGGCTACCGGCTTCGTTTCCGGCGGCTTCCTCGACAATGAAGGCAACGATTTCGGCGCCACTTCCGGCACGTACGGCATCGATCCCAACCAAGGAAACTATGCCCAGGCTGTAACCCTCTTCGCAGCAGCAGCGGCCGAACTCAGTATGTCCGTAGCGGCTTTGCAGGCTGCGGTCGGCGAAATGACGTACCTGTATAACGTCAGCGCTGCCCATTAGCTCGTCGCTGAAATGATCCAGGCGTCCTGGAATACCGTCCTCGGCGTGGAAGTCTCGATTGACACGCAAATCTGGGCGACGTTCCAAAACACCAGACGCGATGGATTGTATGATATCGCCCGCGGCGGCTGGCTGACCGACTACATGGATCCCTCCGGCATGCTTGCCATCTTCACGACGGAAAACTCCTACAACGATCCCAACTACTCCAGTGAAGCGTATGACACGCTGATGGAAGAAGCGATGACCGCCACGACGGCCGCCGTCCACTTCGCCAAACTGTATGACGCGCTCGACGTTCTCATGAACGACCTGCCGATCATCCCGATCTACTACTATACCGACATTCTGATGGCCAAGAGCTATCTCAAAGGTTGGGAACGCAGCATCCTCGGCACGATCGACTTCACGAGAGCTTACATCGAGAACTGATTCTTCCTCACAGCAAGCGATTCAAAGCAACCAAAGGCGACTTCCCCGGAAGTCGCCTTTTTCTATTCCCGTCAACCCAGGGGGCGTTTACATCCGGAAGCCGATGGTGTACAATGAAGATGAAAAAAACCGTCGCAGAAGGACGGTCGGAGGGCAGAAGCGATGAATGTAGACGATATCGAATTGCGGTTTGCGGAAGGCTTCAACGGGCAGCTGATTGCGCCGGGAGGCACCATCGCCATCGGCGGGGAGAAAGGCGGCATGCAGCCGTACCACTTGTTGTTTGGCGCTTTGGGATCCTGTTTTTATGCGACGTTCCTGTCGGTCGCAACGAAGAAACGATTGACATTCAAAGAAGCCAGACTGACGATCTCCGGGCATAAACGCGATACAATTCCGCCGATGCTGGACCATGTGGAAATCCATATGGTCGTCAGCGGCGCTTCCGATGAAAAAGGCATCCGGCGAAGCGCCGAACTGGGTGCGGAATACTGCTCCATCCACGCCACCATTTCCAAGGTCGCCGAAATCGTTCTGGACGTTTCGTTTGTGTGAATCCCATCTGATTCAGGAAGGGATCATTTGACCGAGCCTTTTTTAAGCGTTCAAATCGGAATGAGTATCATTTAGAAGACATTTACTTTGAAATGATGTTTTTCATTTAAAATCAACGTTATTTCCTGAGCACGGAGCATCGGAAGAAGGAATTGGATGTTGACTTGAATGCCGGTCAGCCGTTCAGTCTTTGCGTTTCAAATCTGGAATTGATCGGCGCACCGATCTTTCCGCTGGGTTCAGTCTGAGAAAAAAGGAGGAAGCGCATTTGGGCAGAAAACTTTCAGAAATGACCAATGCAGAACTGTGGGAACTGTTTCCCATCATCCTCGTCTCCTATGATCTAAATTGGCCGCGGGATTATGATCGAGAGGCAAGTGCGCTGTGCCGGGCGATGGCTGATGATCTTTTCCGCATCCACCATATCGGTAGCACCGCGGTTCCCGGACTGACCGCCAAGCCGACGATCGACATTCTGATGGAAATAACCACCGAAGCCGATCCAGAACGAATGAAGAAGAACGTCATCGCTACCGGATATCGCTTAATTTCCAAAGCCGACGACCCGGAGTGGATGTTTACCAAAGGCTATACAGAAACCGGCTTCGTGGGCCGGACCTACCATTTGCATGTACGGCGACCGGGCGATTGGGATGAATTGTACTTCTGTGATTATCTCCGGGACCATCCCGAGGCATGCCGCGATTATGAAAAACTGAAGACCGAGTTGAAAGCACGCTTCGAGCATGACCGCGATGCCTATACCGAAGGCAAGACGGCGTTCATCAAAAACATCAGTGGGTTAGCCCGGGTCCTTAATCCGAAAAAATACCTTTTCGAACCGATTCGCAAAACCAAAACGGCAAGCGCCGGACCGGGTCCGGGTAATAATGAATCATAAAAAACTAATGAAACAACCAGTAAGAATGAAAAGATGTTAAAAGCACGAAACGGCGCGAGCAAACGTTATTTTTCATCCGGAGTAAGCGTTATCATCGCTATATTTCCGGCTCCTATATTGACTATCGGGCCGTTTTTATGTAAACTTTCACGTATCACACTAGAATAATATATATATACAGAAGGAGAGAGAAAATGAAAAAGTTTTTAGCATTATTCCTCATGCTTGTCGTGTCCGTCCTGTTGGTCGGATGCCAAGGGGTAACCACGACCACAGCAGCGGGTACCGCTACCACGGCCGATCCGACCCCCGAAACCCTCGTTGTCGGGTATGACCCGTTCAGCGAAAAGTTCAGCCCCTTCTTTGCGACGACCGCCTATGACTTTGACGTCGTCAACCTCGTCAGCGTCGCGCTGATGACGACCGACCGTGATGGTGGCATCGTCTATAACGCGATCGAAGGCGAAACGATCGCCAGAGGTGAAAATGAATACACCTATACTGGCATCGCCAACCTCGGCGTCGATTACAACGAAGCCACGGATCAAACGACTTATTCGATCGAAATCCGCGATGACATTCAATTCTCGGATGGCCATCTGCTGGATGCCGACGACATCATCTTCGACTACTACGTCCTGCTCGACCCGTATTACAGCGGATCTTCAACGCTGGGCTCCGTCGCTATCGTCGGATATGAAGACTACAAGTTCAACTCGACGGCTTCTTCCGAAGCCAAAGTCGAGGCCGAGATTCAGGCGCCGTTACTCATCGCCGCCCTCGGCACCGAAACCAGCAACGCCGATCTCGAAGCCCTTGTCCGGGAAGAAATTTATGGTCTTCTCGACTCCGAATGGGATTGGGTCGCCGCTGACGTCGTCACCAATGAAGCTTACCTGAACGCCGGATACCTGATGAAGGAAGACGGCACGGAAGCCACAACGCTTGGTGAAGCCAGCATTGCCGCCACGCTCGCGTTCTTCTATGCTTTGGATGAATTCTCCGTCGTGGGATTGACCCGCGCACAAGTCGTCCAGGGTTTGGCCGATATGTATGACCTTGACTATGAACTAGTCGACACCTATTATGGCGCGTCCGTCGTCGCTCCGCTCGTCGAAGCCGATGCCTACACCGTCGCCATGCAGATCGCCCTCGAAACCATCGAAGGCGACCCGGTCCCGAACATCTCGGGCATCACGAAAGTCGATCAGACGCACGTGACCATCCTCGTCGACGGCTTTGACGCCGCTGCCATCTATACCATCTGCGGCATCACTGTCGCCCCGATGCATTATTATGGCAATGCCGCTACGTACAACTACGCCAACAACCAATTCGGTTTCAACAACCGCGCCGAAGATTCGATGACCGGAATTCAGGCTAAGACCGCCACTCCGCTTGGCGCCGGCCCGTACAGTTTCGTCGAATATACCGACAACGTCGTTTACTTTGAAGCGAACCCGGGATTTTACAAGGGCTGCCCGAAGATCGAATACATCAACTTCCAGGTCGTTGCCGAAGCCAACAAGATCAGTGCGATCGGCACCGGCGACATCGACATCTCGAACCCCTCTGGCTCGAAGTCGAAATTCGCAGAAATCGCAACGTATGGCGACGATCTCTTCACGAGTTCGATCGATAACCTCGGCTATGGCTATGTTGGCATCAACGCGTACAACGTGAATGTCAACGGCGTCATCGACAGCGATGCTTCCATCGCGCTCCGTACGGCTTTTGCGACGGTCATCGCCGCTGCCCGGCATACGTCTATCAACAGCTATTATGGCCAAGCCGCCCAAATCATCAACTATCCGATGTCCAATACCAGCTGGGCCGCTCCGAAATCCGGAGAACTCGGCTATACAATCGCCTTTTCGAAGAACCCGAATGGCAGTAATGCTTATTCCGCCGATCCCGCGACGCTTGCCGACTCGGTGAGACTCGCTGCCGCGAAAGAATGCGCCAGACTTTGGCTGATCGCAGCAGGGTATACCCTTACTGTCACCGCCGGAACCGCCTCCTTTGGTGGCAGTCTCTATACGGCCGTCGCTCCTGCGGGCGCGAAAACGACGTATGAGGTCATCGTACCTGGTGATGGCACCGGTGATCACCCGTCCTTCAACCTCGTCACGCAATTCGCCAACGTCATGGCCGAACTCGGTATTACGATCGATATCAACGACCCGCAAGATTCCAACGACCTGTGGGACGCCCTCGATGCCCTGACGCAGGAAATGTGGTGCGCCGCTTGGGGCAGCACGATCGATCCCGACTTGTATCAGATCTATCATAGCGACAATGTCGTAGGTGGTGCCGTGAACTCGACGAACTCGAACCACTATTACATCCGCGACGCCCTCCTCGATCAAAAAATCGTCGAAGCCCGTCAGTCGGACAACCAAGCCGTCAGAAAAGCTTTGTATAAAGAATGTCTCGACATCATCATGTCGTGGGCCGTCGAAGTTCCGATTTACCAACGTCAGAACATCATCGTCTTCTCGGCCGAACGCATCAACATCAGCACCGTCACTCCGGAAATCACCACTTACTGGGGCTGGCAGAATGATGTCGAATTGATGGAAATGAACTGAGCAACAGTCGTCAAGAAAACTAGCATCAATCATTGAATGAAGCAACCCGACCGCAGTTGATTTCCTTCAACTGTGTCGGGTTGTTTATTCGAATTATACAGACAAAGGATGATACGATGAAACAATATATCATAAGACGGCTCTTGATCAGCATTATCATTCTGTTAGGCGTTTCGATCGTCATTTATGCCATCGTCCGTTTGATGCCGGCCGACTACATCGACCGGATTACCCGCGGAAATCCCCGAATTACTCCCGAACGCGTCGCGGCTTTACGCGCGATTTATGGCTTGGACGCCAATATCGTCCAAGGCTATTTCAGCTGGCTGATCAATGCCGTTCAAGGGAATTTCGGCGTTTCCTTCATTTCCGGTCTTGATGTCATCGACGTCATCAAAGACAAGATGTGGACGTCGTTCACGCTCGCCTTCATTTCCCTGATTTTTGAAATCTTGATTGCGGTGCCTCTTGGCGTCATTGCGGCGACCAAGCAATACTCCAAAACCGACTATACCGTGACGGTGATTGCGCTCGTCGGCATCTCGATGCCCGGCTTTTTCTTCGCAATCCTTTTACAGCAGATCTTCGCGGTCAACCTCGAGTGGTTGCCGCTGTCTGGCATGGTCACCGCGCGAACTCATCATCTGATGACTGCATTCCAGCAGTTCATCGACATCATGGTCCATTTCATCATGCCGATCACGGTCCTGACCATGATCAGTATGGGCGGATTGATGCGGTATACGCGGACGAACATGCTGGAAGTCCTCAATTCGGACTACATCCGGACCGCCCGCGCCAAAGGCCTGAGCGAAAAGACCGTCATCTACAAACACGCTTTCCGCAATACTCTGATTCCGATCGTCACGATTCTCGGT
>CAZFHR010000050.1:7605-8064 GCA_964519115.1 uncultured Candidatus Izemoplasmatales bacterium | reverse complement strand
TGATGAAGAATTGACCAAGAAATCCATCAGACTGATCTCGGTACGTTTTATTTTCGCATCGAAACAGACAAACACGTCACTTTCTTACAATAGACCTGTTAACCAGGATCCGCTTCTTTGGATCAGTTTTCGATACATCGGATCACGGAGTGTTTCCAGATTGTGACCGGGAGACAGGTATACCACTTTGCCAAGGCCATAGGTGCGCACCCAACCTGCCGGCCAGACGACGCCGGCGGATTCGTATTCCAGAAGAACCGTCGTTTCCGCCAGATTATCCATGACGAATTGATAAGGCTCTTCCTGCAAGGAAAACGATTGAATTCCGGACACAATCACGTGATCTGTGGCCGTTGGTTGATAAGTAAGAACCTTCTGTTCGGGGTGGCCGATGAATCGGCCGCCCGCCAGTTGTGCCAGCTCGGGACGCGCCTGGATCGCAATGCCGTTATGGACGAT
>CAZFHR010000050.1:0-7595 GCA_964519115.1 uncultured Candidatus Izemoplasmatales bacterium | reverse complement strand
GATGAGCAGGCCGCCGCCATGGATGACAAAGGCCAACAAACTGGCCGTCTGCGCCGCCGTCAAGGGCGTCCATTGGTCGATAAAGGAAATGCAGAGGTCATATTTTCGCAGGTTCTCTTCTTTCAGTTGTTCATAGTCCGTCGATGGATAGAGGTCAAAATCCTTCAGGATTTCCTGAAATTCCTTGTCGAATCCGGACAGAGGATGCCACTTCGCCCGATCGATATCCCCGAGCAAAAGGCCTTTCTTGTTCACTGCCATCGTCATTTCCTCCTATTCAGAAATATCTGCAATTATAAAAAAATAGAGTTGCGATCAGAATTCCCATTTGTGACCTTCATAATCGATGAAGGCGGGACTTGATCCCTTATAGGACTCGGGATTCCGGATGATTGCAATCAACTTGCTGGCGGGAATGTCCGGCGTCAGCGGGCCATCATCGCGATAGTTTCCCGACAGCCAGGTTTTCATCCATCCCGGATGGATCAGAATGACCTGACCGCCGATTTCCTTCAGGTTGTTATGGACGATGGCCGACATCATGTTAAGCGTAGCTTTCGACGAGCAGTAGGCAAACCAGCCCTTGCGGTGGCAGGCGCCGATGCTCCCGGCTTCGGAGGAGATGTTCATGATCAGTTTTTTATCGCCGGCGACGATGAGCGGAAAAAGGGCATTGGTCACGCGAAGCGCGCCGATGGCGTTCACGTTGATGACCTTCAGCATCTCGTCGAAGTCAAGCGGATCATAGATTGTACTGACGTTGTCGCCGGTGATGGCGCTGTTGTTGATGAGGACCTCGAGTGTCGTGGTTTTCGCCCGGATGGCCGCGGCCGCCGCCTTGACGCTTTCGTCGCTTGAAACATCCATGTCCACCGGTATAAGCCGGCCGCGATGGGTCTTTGCCAAGTCATCAAGCAGCGTCCATTCTTTGTTGTAACGGCCCGCGAAGACGGTATAGCCTTCCGCCAGCAGTTGTTTCGCCAGTTCATAGCCCAAGCCCCGGTCCGCGCCGGTCACGCAAGCAAAATTCGTCATCATTGCACCTCGTCGAGACGGATTTCCCGAGCCTATGTCTCACCGTCTATTATACAACCGATTACGCCATTTATGCACTTGCGATGGATTTTCCCGCGGTTTCATTGAATCGATGATAAAATCGCGATCAAGGGTTTTTCTTTTTGCGGCTTTGTAGTATGATTTCATTGAGCAAAGTAAATTCATCTGGGAGGAACCCGACGTGGAAACAAGAAAGTTTGACCTGAAATCTTTTCTGACCAAAGCGCTGCCGATTGCGGGGCTGATTGCCGGAATCTGTCTCTTGATGTTCATGTTGTCGCTTTTGGGACAGAACAGCACCTATTTCGTGTTCTGGGGTAATGCGATGCATGAAACAGCGGCTGATCTGGCGAATACCGCCGTCCGGTCGACCGAACGGTTCAACTGGACGTTCATCTTCCTTTTCGCCGTCGTTATTTATGTCTATGGAACGGAACTGAAAAACAAGAACTACAGGGGCATCGTCGCGTCGCTCGCGCTCTATGGCGTGCACTGGTTGTATGAAATCGTCAACGCGATCATTCGGTCCGGATCCGGTTATGCCTTATGGACCGTTTCCCCCGAAAGCACATCTTTCATATTGCTCATCGGCGTCTCCTGGGAACTGTCGATGATGTTTGCGATCGCCGGTCTGGCGATGTCAAAACTGCTTCCGGCCGATCCGGCAAAAAAGCTTCTCGGCATGAACAACCGCGTTCTGTTCGCCATCGCCAACGCTGCCTTCTTCGCGATCTTTGAGATCTTTCTGGCGGGAACGCCGGCCTTTCTGTGGACCTACCAGTGGTGGGGAGCGATTCCGGTCTTCGTCACGACCTATATCCCGTTTTTCCTCGCCGCCTTCCTGACGCATGATGCCAGACCGAAAACCCAGAAGCTGTTCCTGGGTGTGACGTGGGGACTGGTCGCGATCCTGCTGATCGTGCTGATACCTCTCGGAATCATCTAACAGGGGCTCTCGCCGCCTTTCCACTGCTTGTTTCTTGACGGTTCGATTAAAAAATTCATCAATTACCATCCAACAAAAAACGACATCTCATTGTTTAATATTATAGTGGGTGATATGATGTATACATATGCCAATTTTGGCGCTTTTAGAAAAACCGCCAGGAAAACTCTGATATTATTGATTCTGTTACTGCTTGTTATTGTTCTTTTCGGCTGCAATGAGAATACGGAAGAGGGTAATTCTGACACCGACGCAGAGGGCTGTCTCATCCGGGATCCGGAAGACGAAACCTATTTTGGCACCATCAACGGGTATGCTTTTTACCGATTTGAAGACGCTGTTTGTGAGATGGTCGTCGGGAATATCACCGTCGATGGCTACGACTTCGGCTTTTTCAATTGGGGCTGTGATGACAACCTGAACTGGATCGGCTACACGGCCCGCAAAGACGGCGTAACCTACCAGCTTCAGGATCTCGTCGATCAGGGCGAGGTTACGACCAAGGACATCTATGAGAAAATCTATATTTGCGATGATGCGAAGTGGGGACAGTATTATTTTGACTAAGCCGGGTCATGCCTGACCAACGGCTTTGGCCGCTTGCTTACGACCGAGTCGCAATCACGATTGAACGAGGAGGACATTCCCGTGATGAAAAGAAGTCTGTTTGGTTTTATCATCGTCATGATTCTTGTTTTATTGTTTGGCTGTTCGGAACAGCCCACACCCGGTGGAACGGATCAGGATTTTGATGATATCGTTGCGTTCGCCGATGAAACGAGTCCGGAAAGAAAGATCATCTACGAAGTGGACATCGCTTTCGATGTCCGCGATTTGGAAACGGCATCCGATACCCTGGACGGGTTGCTGGAAGCCGACGAATGGTTCGACCGGGAAGTGATCATGGCGAGCTATCGATCCTATGTCATCCGCGTCAAGACCGAACGCCTGGACGCATTCGTCGAAGCGCTTCAAGATGCATTCACGCTCCGGTCCTTTTCCAAGGTGGGGACGGACATCTCCCTGCAATATCAGGACACGACCAATGCGATCCTGTCGCTTGAGGCGCAGCTGGCGCGGCTGTTGGAACTGTACGAACAGGCGACCCTGGCCGAAATGATCATCATCAACGAACAGATGTCAGACGTCGAGGTCGAACTGGCCTCGTTACAGGGAACGTTGAATCAGTTTGACAGTCTGGCCGAATACAGTGAAGTCACTTTATCCTTCTATGGCAGTTCCGTCCTGACAAAGTCGCCTTTCTTCAACCGGCTGGGCAATGCCTTCGTCGACGGGTTCGAGGGCCTGCTTGCGTTCTTTGACGGCCTTTTCATCGTCCTCGCCACGGTCTTTCCGTTCCTTGTCATTTTCGTTGGGGCCGGGGTCGGGATCGGCCTGGTGCTGAAGAAGCGGAAAGCGAAAAAACGGCTGGCGAAACAACGCGAGTCCGAACCGAAATAATCCCGGATGAAAATGAAAAAAGCACTCGTTACGGATCGAATCCGGACGAGTGCTTTTCAGTTTGCATCATGCGATCCTTTCGCATTTCGGAAGGGATCGCTACGGCAGGTTACAGAACGATGAAATTGTGCTCGAAGAAATAATTGAGCAAGGTCTTGCGCGTGACGATGCCGAGAAACAGGTTGTGATCGTCGACGACCGGCACGAAATTCTCGTTCGCCGCCTTGATGATCAGTTCATCGATGTTTGATTTGATGTTGATGGCTTCATAATCGCGCAGACGATGGATGCTGGCGACGGACAGCTGATCCGCTTTCGCCATGTCGAATGCGACGATGTTCTTGATTCCCCAGAGCAGGTCGCCTTCGGTCAGACTGCCGACGTAAAAGCCTTTCCGGTTGATGACGGGAATGGAAGTATAGCGGTATTGTTCCATCGTTTTCAGCGCTTCGCAGATGGAAAAATCGTCATAGACGAAAACAACTTCCCGTTTGGGTTTCACGAATGCTTGGATATCCATGATTTGCTCCTTTCGATGGCGAATCGGCGGCGTGCCGGCGATATGCGGCGGATGCCTCCGGGCCATTGCTTGCTAATTGATATTATATCATATTGAGGCACGGATGTAAAACCCCTTGAGCGAATCGGATCATTCGTTGTTTGAATCGCATTCCGGCAAGAAAAAAAGCCGGCGACGCATCTTCATGCGCCTACCGGCAGTTTTATTTTGTGAAGTGATTCGGTTTGGAAAGAACGATCAATATCCGTTGCAACCGCCGAATTGACGCCGGCCGGATCCGTCCGTGCCATTGCCTTTGTTCCAGTTCCAGCGGAACATGTTCTGGAAGTTCTGGGTGGCGTCGCGGCCGATGCAGGAATAGCGGTCGCGGCTCAGAGCCGTGAGGTGGCGATTCGAAGCAGCGAGCAGATATTCGAAAGCGGTCTGGACGTCAGCCGGCAGAATGCCGGTGGCGAGAAACTTTTCGTACATCGCGATGTTCGCCTTCTCGGTTTCGATGCTGGTGGCGATCGCGGCGGTGAGGGTATCGGCTACCGTGATGTCATCGACAGAAATCGGGGTGACCGCGGGGATGTCATAGGTCGAAAAAAGCGGCAGGAGCATTTCGGCGTGATACGCTTCGGCATCAAGCAAGTTGATGAAGGGGCGGACTTCGCCATAGGTGTTGATAATGGCTTGATATTCGGCCTGGGCGAGATATTCATCTTCCAAGGCGTACGTCAGCATTTCTTCGAGCGTGAGATCGTCATCGGCGAGTGCAGATTCGGCACCCAGATTGATGGCGTTGGTGAGATCGATGGCTTGGGCGTCCACCGATGCGACGGTGAAGCCGAATCCAAGGGTTAATACGGCAGCGGCGGCGATCGCCACTTTAGCAAATGGTTTCAACATGATGTCTTTGCTCCTTTCGAGAGTCGCTAGATATACGTAAGTATAACCCCGATTATTGGTATTATCAGGAAATATGCTCATTCTTTTCGCAATTCTCCCGTTTGCTTGCCATCGGCCCCGGTTTTTCGCAACGCTGTTCAAGAAACTGGGATATAATAAAGGTATAATCTTCCCGAAAGGTGGTGGAATGATGGACGATACGATGCAAATCGCAGCGGTCGCACGGATGCAGGCCCATATCGAACGGCATCTCGATGAACCGATCACGCTCGGTGATCTTGCGCACGTCGCGGCCTACTCGCCCTGGCATGCGGCCCGGATGTTCAAGGAATACACCGGGCGGGCGCCGTTTGATTACATCCGCGCTCTGCGCCTGTCGAAAGCGGCGTTGATATTACGCGACCGGGGCGCCAAAGTCGTCGATGTGGCTTTTGATTTCGTTTTCGGATCCCACGAGGGATTCACCAAAGCGTTTTCGAAGCAGTTCGGCATCGCTCCGAAACGTTATGCCGCAACTTCGCCGGCGATTGGTCTGTTTCTCCCGTGGGAAGTCCGTCCCTACCACCGCCTGCAAGCCAAAGGAGGAATTAACATGTCAGACAAGCAACGCTCCGTGATCTTCGCCCAGGTTGTCGACCGTCCGAAACGGAAAATCCTGATCAAACGCGGCCGGCAGGCCACCGAGTATTTCGCCTACTGCGAAGAGGTCGGCTGCGACATCTGGGGCGTCCTTTCCAGCGTCAAGGAAGCGCTCTACGAACCGATCGGCCTGTGGCTGCCGGCGAAGCTGATCGCGCCCGGAACTTCGCAATACGTACAAGGCGTCGAACTGCCGATTGACTATGTCAAGCCGATCCCCGAAGGCTACGAAATGGTGACCCTCGAGCCCTGCAAGATGATGGTGTTTCAGGGCGAGCCCTACGATGACGCCGAATTCGGACCGGAAGTCCTCGCGGTGATGGAATTCATCGACCGGTATGATCCGGCGCCTTTCGGCTACGCCTGGGCCGACGACGAGGCACCGCGGTTCCAACTTGAGCCCCAGGGATATCGCGGGTACATTGAAGCAAGACCGGTCAAACCGCTCGGGCGGGAGTGAAAACTCCCGCTTTTTTCTTGCGTTTTGCCGCCTTTCGGATTGATTGTGAAAGGCGATTGTGATATAATCATCCATAATGCCGAGACAGCGATGCCAAGGCTGAAAAGCGAGGCCGTTTATGGAAAAAATCATGTTCAGAGATTTGGGAAAATACTTCAACCAGACCATCGAAATCGCCGGATTCGTTGACAAGATCCGCGATCTTCAGTATGTCCAGTTCATCATCGTCCGCGATTCGTCCGGCAAGGTTCAGATCACAATCGAGAAGAATGACGAGAACCACGCGATGAATGAAATCGTCTCAAAACTCACGAAGGAGAGCACGATCTGTGTCCAAGGCGTCCTCTACGAACGACCCAACGTCAAACTGCGGGGAATGGAATTCATTCCGACGAAATTTGAAGTCACGAGCCTGTCGGCGGAAGAACTGCCGATCGACATTCTCGATTATACCAACGCCACGAACAAGGAACTTCGGCTCGACTATCGCTTCCTCGATCTGCGCACCGACCGCAATTACCTGATCTTCAAAGCCCAGACGATCGCGGAAATGGCGATGCGCGAATACTGGATCTCTCACAATTTCATCGAGATCCATTCCCCGAAGATTCTGGGAACGGCTTCCGAATCCGGCGCCGAAGTGTTCAAGCTCGATTATTTCGGCCGTATCGTCTATCTGGCGCAGTCGCCGCAGTTCTACAAGCAGATGGCGATGGCTTCCGGATTCAACAACGTGTTCGAAATCGCTCCGGCGTTCCGCGCCGAGAATTCCCACACGGCCTACCACGCGACCGAATTCACGTCGATCGACTGCGAAATCAGCTGGATCAAATCGCATCATGATGTGATGGACATGGAAGAAGAAGTCTGCAAAGCCGCGCTGAAGAAACTGAAAGAAGAAATCGGCAAAGAATATATCGACCTGTTCAAGAAGGAAATCGACATCAACGATGTGGCTTTCCCCCGGATTCCTTTCGCCGAAGCGAAGAAAATCATTCAGGAAAAGTATCATTATACCGGCGAAAAGGCGACTGACATCGACCGCAAAGAAGAAGAACTGATCGGGATGTACGTCAAGAAGACGTTTGCCTGCGATTTCGTCTTCATCACGGAATACCCGTTCGCCGCCCGGCCGTTCTACCACATGCTCGACGAAAACGGACTGACGAAGAGTTTCGATCTCTTATACAAAGGCATCGAAATCACGACCGGCGCCCAGCGCGAACACCGGCTTGAAGTGCTTAAGGCCCAGGCGACTGCCAAAGGGATGGCTCATGAGTCCCTGGAATTCTATTTTAACTTCTTCAAATACGGCGTTCCGCCGCATGGCGGCTACGGCTTCGGTCTGACCCGTTTCCTGATGCGGCTCTTCGAAGCCGAAAGCATCCGCGACGTCACGCTTCTCTATCGCGGACCGAACCGCGTCAATCCCTAATATCCGAACCGTGCCTCTGGGCGCGGTTTTTTCATCGCTGCCGTTCGCTTTTCTGACACATATGGTAAAATTGATATGAAAAGGATGTGTTAACCATGATCACTGCCGTCATGATCGGCGCCGGCAGCCGCGGCATCGGCGCCTATGGCTTTTACGCAGCCCGCAATCCCGAAGACATCCGCTTCGT
>CAZFHR010000049.1:0-8166 GCA_964519115.1 uncultured Candidatus Izemoplasmatales bacterium | reverse complement strand
CCCGATGACCGGACGCAGTATCTGACGACCGTCAAGAAGGTGAGCAAGAAGGCACCGACGTACGATCTCAAATACCGGCTGGTCCACGAAAAAATCGTCACTTGGGTGGAAGAACGCGGAAAAGTGTTCGAATTCGAGAAACTCATCCACGTCGTCGCCGCGGTCCGCGCCGTCGACATGAAACTGTTCCCGGAAACGCTGATCCACGAAATCGATTCGCTGCCGGCCGAACAGCAGCTGGTCCAATATCTGACCCAGATCATGAAAGAGCCGGAAACCTTCTATCTCGTGATGATCCATCTGACGAACATCCCCGACGTCAACGGCCGTTTCGGCCGCGATGTCGGCAACCTGATGATCGCCGAATACATCAAGAAGATGCGGTATCATTTCGCCAAAGACGTCAACAGCATCTTCCGCATCACCGGCATCCAGTTCGCGCTCGTGATCCGCGAGCAGCGGAAATACGATGTCCTCTACCGGGCTTTGCAAAGCGGCGGCGATCTTGTCAACCTGATGATCAATATCGGGGGCATCCAGCAGGTCGTTTATCCGAACCTCGGCATCGTCAAGCACGAACCGTGGTCGACTTACACCCTGAACGAGTACGTGAGTCTGGCGAATAAATCGCTGGAAGAAGCGATCCGCAATACCAAGAAGAATTATTCGATCTTCGGAGAATGAGTCGATGATCGACAAAACGGAATACCGGCGCCAGGCGATGATCCGCCGCGACGTCGAACCGGAGCGCGAGCGCCGTCAGGCGGCGGCAGCGATCGTCCGCCGCATTCGGAAGCTGCCGGAATATCAGGCGGCTCATACGATCGCAATCTATCATCCGATGCGTTCGGAAGTGGATCTGATGAGTCTTCTTGACGATCGCGAGAAACTGTTCTGTTTTCCCAAGATTACGGATTCCGCCCACGCCGACATGGAGTTTCGCGTCGCCGGGGCGTTCGTACCCGGCATCTTCCGTACGCAAGAGCCGGTCGGCCCGGTCGTGAGGCCGGAACGGATCGACCTGATCCTGGTTCCAGGCGTCGCCTTCGACCGCCGCGGCTATCGGCTCGGATATGGCAAAGGCTATTATGATCGCTATCTATCCGTTTCGCACGCCCGTGCGATCGGCGTCTGTTTCCATTTTCAACTGGCAACTGAACTGCCGGCGGAATCTCATGACGTCCGGATGGATCAAATCGTCACTGACCGGGAGGAATTATGTATTCGGCATTGATCGTCGCCGCCGGAGGCGGCACCAGGATGCGTCTCACCTACAACAAGATCTTCTGCGAAATCAACGGCAAGGCGATGCTTCTCTATAGCATCGACCGGTTTCTCGCGGACCATGAGTTCACGGAAATCGTGGTTGTTCATGCCCCCGCCGAAGCCGAAGCGGTGAAAAACCTCGTCGGCTCCCGGCCGATCAAACTCGTCCATGGCGGAGCGTCGCGTCAGGAAAGCGTCCGGAACGGACTGCAGGCGATTACGAACCCGATCGTATTCATCCACGACGCGGCTCGGCCGAACCTGCGGCGAGCCGATCTCGACCGACTCAAAGCCGCTCTGCAGGACGGGCCTGCGCTGACGCTGGGAGTCAAAGTGAAAGATACGCTAAAAACGGTGGAAAACGGCGTCATTTCGGGATCTATCGATCGCAACACGACCTATTCGCTCCAAACGCCGCAGGTCTTTCCGACCACGGCGATCCGCGAAGCGCATGAGCGGCTGCGGGATGCGCTGGAACCTTTCACCGACGACACGTCGGTTTATGTGGCGGCGCTCGGCGCGGACGTATTGCTCGTCGAAGGCGATTATGGGAACATCAAGGTCACGACGATGTCGGATCTTAAACTACTGGAGGATATATTATGATCAGAATCGGTTTTTCGAAGGATATCCATCCGCTCGTCCCCGGCCGCCCTTTCATACTGGGCGGCGTGAAAATCGAATCCCCATTCGGTCCGATCGGCCATTCCGACGCCGACTGCCTGCTGCATGCAATCACCGAATCGATTCTGGGTGCGCTCGCCCTCGGCGACCTCGGCAAGTTTTTCCCCGATGACGATCCGAAATACAAGAATTACGATTCTTCCCTCATCCTCAAGGAAGTCTTCGACTACATCGACAAGAAAGGCTATGTCGTATCAAATCTTGACTGCATGGTTTCGCTTGAAAAGCCGAAGCTGCGTCCCTACGTCGACGACATGCGCCGGCACATCGCCGGCATCCTCAACGTCGAGCCGTCGCGGGTGTCCGTGAAGGCGACGACCTTTGAAGGTCTCGGCATCGTCGGTGAGGGCAAGGCGATCATCTGTGAGGCGATCGTGCTCCTCGAAACGGATATGTTTCTGATGCTTTGACGGGCGACGACGCCCGTTTTTTTCACCCAAGGGTTATTCCTTTGCTTTTTGGCAAAATATGGTAAAATAGGTATGCACGGGAGTTGATAACATGCAGGAAACCATTCATGGCGAATTCGAACTGATCAAAAACCACCGCGACGCGTTCCTTCTGGACGATTTCAACAAGCGGTATCTCGATATTTTCAACATCTATCCCTACATCGTCGGCGATTATGCCTCTGGCATTCTTCGCCTGAAGGGGTTCAGCAAGAACGGCAAAACGAACAATTATCGGATGATCCCGGATTATCTGATCGAATCGTGCGCGCTCAATTGCCCCTATTTCATCTTGAAGAATCCGCATTACGATCCCAACGCCAAGCGCGATTCCTGAGGAAGAGTCAAATCATGACCTACGAAGACATCATTGAAGAAATCAAGACGGTCATCAATCTCGTCCGTCCTTATCTCCAGCGCGATGGCGGCGACGTCAAGTTCGTCCGTTTCGAAGACGGCATCGTCTACATCGAAATGACCGGCGCCTGCATCGGCTGCGGCGGATTTGAAAGCACCCTTCGCGAACTCGTCGAAGATACCTTGCTCGAACGCGTGCCCGGCGTCATCGGCGTCGAACACGTTTAGGAGGAAACGCATGCTCATCACGAAAGAATCCATGAAAAGGCGCTGCCTTGAACTGTTGACGGAACGGGGCGTCCAGATCAGCGACATCACGGAAATCGTCTACGACCTGCAAAAAAAATATGTTCCGGAGCTTACCCGCGAAATCTGCGAAGAAGCGGTCGACCGCGTCCTTTCGAAGCGCGAGGTCCACAACGCCATTCTCACCGGCGTCGAACTCGACATGCTCGCCGAACAGAAAAAACTTTCCGAACCGCTCCAGACCCTCGTTGACAGTGACAATCCGCTTTATGGCATCGACGAGATCCTCGTGCTGTCGATCTGCAATCTCTATGGTTCAATCGGCCTCACGAACTTCGGCTATGTCGACAAGGTCAAGCCCGGCATCATCGGCGTGCTCGACAAGCTCGGCAAGGAAACCGGCAAATGCCATACCTTCCTCGACGACATCATCGGTGCCGTCGCCGCGGCGGCGGCCAGCTCCGTTGCCCATAACCTCGCTCCCTGAAAACTGTCCGTGCCACATTCCGGCACGGTTTTTTCTTTCCCTTTCGGGATGCAAAACAGAAAAAGTTATGGTATACTTTACCTAAGCAACCATCGCGAGGTATCAATCCATGAAAAAGGGGGATCTGGTCAAGGGACGGATCACCGGTATCAAATCGTACGGCGCGTTCGTCAAGATCGGCGACGACGTCGACGGTTTGATCCACATCTCCGAGGTCAGCGAAGGCTTCGTCCGGAACATCGAAGATTTCTTCAAGATCGGCGACGTCGTGGACTTGGAAGTGCTCGGCGTGAACGAGGAGAACAAGGTCAGTCTCAGTTTCAAGCGCGTCAACCGCGTCCACCGGAAAAGGTACGTCAACATCGTCCTGAAATGCGGGTTTGAACCGCTCGCGGCGATGATGCCGGTCTGGATCGCGAAACATCGCAAGAGCGGCGGATGACCTTCGCCGCTTTGATTTTCCCGAAAGAAAACGTTTCACGATCGCATTTCTCTGTCACGGAGCCGGCCGGTATGATATAATAGTTGCGGATTTTCATCATCGGAGGATTCTAATGGATAAATATCTGAAACTTGATGTCGGACACGCTTTGCCATTCGTATCCGGAGGTGCACTCAAGAGCATTCAAAAGGAAATCACCGCCGCTGCCAAGGCGTTGCATGGAAAAACCGGCGTCGGCAACGAGTTTCTCGGCTGGTTGGATTTGCCGGACGTCGAAGACAAGGATGAATTCCGCCGCATCGAACTCGCGGCGAAGAAGATCCGCCGTCAGGCGGACGTTCTCGTCGTCATCGGCATCGGCGGTTCCTACCTCGGCGCCAAGGCCGCAATCGACATGCTGACACCCTATTTCGAGAAAAAGAAGAAGCTTCAGGTCGTCTTCGCCGGCCACCAGATGTCTTCGACCTATCTCGCCGAACTCGTCGACTACGTTTCCGGAAAAGACTTCGCCGTCAACGTCATTTCCAAATCAGGAACGACGATGGAACCGGCGATCGCTTTCCGCATCTTCAAGGATGCGCTCGAGACGAAATATGGCGTCGCCGGCGCCAAAGACCGGATCTACGCGACGACCGACAAGGAAAAGGGTGCGCTCCACAAGCTCGCCAAGGGACAGGGCTATGAAACATTCGTCGTTCCCGACGACGTCGGCGGACGCTTCAGCGTCCTGACGCCCGTCGGACTGTTGCCGATCGCCGCCGCCGGCATCAACATCCGCCAGATCATGAAGGGCGCGAAAGCGGCCAAAAAGGAATATAAGACCAACAGCGTGCTCAAGAACGACGTTCATCTCTACGCCGCCGTCCGCAACCTGCTTTACCGGGGAAACAAGGCGATCGAGATGATGGTCAACTACGAGCCGGCACTCGATAATTTCTCCGAATGGTGGAAACAGCTTTTCGGCGAATCCGAAGGCAAACAGCGGCAGGGACTTTTCGTCGCTTCCGCTTCGTTTACCACCGATCTCCACGCGCTCGGTCAATACATTCAGGATGGCCGCCGGATTCTGTTCGAAACCGTCATCCGCGTCGAAACGCCGCGTCGCGAAGCCGTCATCCGGCCGGACAAGACGGATCTTGACGGACTCAACTACCTTGCGGGCAAAACCGTCGATGCCATCAATACCAAGGCTTTTGAAGGCACACTCCTCGCTCACGAGGAGGGCATGGTCCCCAATATCGTCATCACCGTACCGGATCTCTCGTCCTTCACTTTCGGATATCTCGTCTATTTCTTCGAACTCGCCTGTGGCGTGTCGGCCTATGTGCTCGGCGTCAATCCCTTCGATCAACCGGGCGTCGAAACCTATAAGAAGAACATGTTCGCATTGCTCGGCAAACCCGGCTATGAGAAGCGCAAGGCCGAACTGGAAGCCAAACTCGACCGATAACACCGGTCATGATCAAAAAAAATATCCAACCCGAGTCATCAGGTTGGATATTTCTTTCATTTGCGGATGTCGAGGTTGACGCGACCATCCTTGATTTCGACGATCCGGTCCGCCTTTTCGGCGATCCGGCGATCGTGGGTGATGATGATGAACGTCGTTTTAAATTTGCGATTGATTTCGCGCAGAAGATCATACACCTGTTCGGTCGTGTCGCTGTCAAGGTTGCCGGTCGGTTCATCGGCGAGGATGATCTCCGGTTGATTCATCAGCGCCCGCGCAATCGCGGTTCGCTGTTGTTGCCCACCGGACATATTCATGGCAAGGTTATCCTTGACCTTGGTGAGTCCGACCAGATCCATCAGTTCCTCCGCCCGCGCCCTGACGGCGGGAGTGATCGGCCTGCCGGCGATCCGGACGGGCATCAGGACGTTCTCAAAGGCCGTGAATTCCGGCAGGAGATAATGGAACTGGAAGATGAAGCCGATCGTCCGGTTGCGCAGTTCGGCGAGTTTGTTACGTGACAGTTTGGAAGTATCGACGCCGTTCACCAGGACGGTGCCGGCCGACGGTCGGTCCAGCGTGCCGATGATGTTCAACAGCGTCGACTTGCCCGAACCGGACTGGCCGATGATCGAATTGAACGATTCTTTTTCAAACGCGAGCTGGATATCGAAGAGCACCTTGGTCTTGATCGCGGTCCCGTAGACTTTCTCGACGCCGCGCAGTTCGATGACGTTGTCAGCCATTCTTGATCACCTCGATGATGCTGATGCGGGTGGAACGCTTCGCCGGAATCAGTGAGGCGAGCGAAGCGGAGGAAAAGGCGATCAGCGCCGAGAGGGCGATGAAGCCGGGATCGATGAAGAGAGGCACGACCGGCGAACCGTCCGCATTGAGGGCAAACGTCGTGAACGAGACCGCCAGACCAAGGCCGAGGCCGACGCCGACAAGAGCGCCGAAGACGCCGAGGATCATGCCTTCAAAAAGGAAAATGAGGCTGGCCTGACCGTCTTTGATGCCCATCGCTTTGAGGATGCCGATCTGTTTCGATTTTTGGAGAACGGTGATCGCAAGCACGCTCGCGATTCCGAGGATGACCGAAAGGGTGACGAAAACCTGGATCATGATCGAAGAAGCGCTTTGGCCATTCAGACCGGACAACAGTTCTTCGTTCAGGGATTTCCAGTCGACGACGGCGATTGCGTCGTCGTTGATGAGTGTGGCAAGCTGAAGGGCGCTGACGTCGGAGGCGAAGACGTCCGTCACCTGCGTTTCGATCGCCGTGACGACATCGCCGACATTCAGGATCGTCCGTACCGTCGGGATCGTCGTGATGACCCAGGCGTCATTGATCGCCGTGACCTTGAAGTCGAAGACGCCGACGATCGTGACGTCGGTCCGTTCGACCGCGGTACCGCCACCGGTTGTCGGCGGCATGTACACGACGAACGTGTCACCTAGCAGGAATCCGAGGTCTTCAAAGGTCGTTTTACCGATCAAAACCTCGTTATCGGCGGCCGGCAGACGGCCGGCTGTCAGTTTTCCCGCGAAGTCGTAAATGGATTCCGAGCCCGTGAAGTCCATGCCCCGGACGAGAATCGATTTCGATTTGGCATCATAGAGCAGGACCGAACCAGTCTCGACGATTTTAGCGACGGATTGGAAGTTGTCGATGGAATCGATATAGGCGATGTATTCGTCGTAGTTGGCGATGTAGCCGCCATCCTCGGCGGTTGCGACCGTGACCTGCGAGGAACTGCCGATCGTCTTATCGACAAGCGATTTCTGCAGTCCGGTAATGAGCGAACCGATGAAGACCTGGACCGATACGCCGACGCCGATGCCGATGATGATCAGGATCGTCTGACCAAGGCTCGATTTAAGAAACCGAGCCGCGATTTTGAAGGAAAGCATCAGCGGACCGCCGCCGCCAGGGCGAGCACCTGGGCGTACGTGCTGACATACTGGCCGCATCCGACGCATTTGACGTGGCGGGGATCGCGGAACGCGGAACCGCCGAGGACGATCTGGATATCGGGGTATTCCGCCCGGATTGATTCAATCGTCGTTTTGGCTTTGACCAGATTGTAGTAATTGGTGACGCTGATGGCGACGTAATCCGGCTTCAGGTTGCGGACTGCGGCCATGACATCGCGATTGGGCGTGTTGGCGCCGACGTATTTTGCATCAAAGCCGGCCAGTTCAAAGAAGTCGGAGGCCATGCGGGCGCCGATTTCATGATATTCTTCCGGCGGACAGACGATGAGGACGCATTTTCCTACGGCGTGAAAATCCGGTTTTTCCTTGGCTTTCAAAACGTATGGATAACTTACCTCGACAACGGCACGGACGATGGAACTGCGGACATGTTCCCGCCAGATGCAGCTTTCGTCGTTTTCCGGGCAGTGCATGGCGTTGAGCAGCGGACCGAGGATCAGCTCGTACAGGTCGTTCACGGTGATCCGTTCCTCTGTCAGCAAACTCAAGGCATAGCGGATTGTGCCCGCCTTGTCTTCGCTGACGAGCAGTTCCGCGAAGCGATCATAGATTTCTTTCATCGGATGATTCCCCCTTTGATGGTTTCAATGTTTTTCTAGATTTTATTATACCGTGACGAAACGGCATTCGCCAGCAGTATGCTTAATTCAAAGCGGAAATCCGAAAAAAAACGCCATCGCAAGGATGGCGTTATCAGTGAGTTGAAAATCACTTAAGGTTGGCGGCGATGATCGATTTCTTGTCGAAAGCGGCGAATTCGCGGGATTGGACTTTGTCGATGGTGAGC
>CAZFHR010000048.1:2145-8186 GCA_964519115.1 uncultured Candidatus Izemoplasmatales bacterium | reverse complement strand
TTTAATACCACTCCTTAAGAATTCTGCATTATCTATCATACCATTTCCAGATGTTAAACACAACTAAAATATTGTGAGTTTTGGATGATGACGACGGGCCTGCCGGGGCGCAGAACCGGAATGGATGAGTGGTATTTTTGCTGCTTGCCGTTGACAAATCAAGAAGCATGTTATATAATGACTTCGTAAAGAGCAAAACTAGTGAAAACTAGCGACGCAAAGCTATAGGGCCTTCGAATATCGATGGTAGCCAGTTGCCGTTATCTTGTATGAGATGAGGGCGATTTTTTATTTCCGGGGACGTATGCGTCCAGCGGAACGGAAAATCGCCAAATATCAGCGGATGAGGGCTTTTTTTTCGCAAAAATGATCGGCATTTCTGTAAACGGTTTTCAAAACTATATTTTATGATAAAATATATATAGCCTGGTCCGGAAGGAGGTCGGCGGAATTGCCCGGAATCAACCTGAGAAAGCGCTTCATCTTATCGCTTACCCTGCTCGGCTTGTCGCTGACGCTTTTCGTATTTGCGTCCTGGAGTTGGCTGACTCAGATGTTCTCCGACGATATTACGGCCGAAGTCGGAATGGTTCAGGTCAACATCGACGCCTATTTTTGGAACGGGACGACCCGGATCGAAGCCGGTGAAGTAGAAATCGCCGAGGGCGTTTACAAACCCGGCGTCTATCTGATCGACATCACTTCCAATTTAGCGGACAACTTTTTCGAGGATTTTCGGCTATATATACATGTATCGAGTTCTGTTGATACCTATTTCCGGATAAAAATCTATGAACAACTGACCCTGAGTTACGTCAATTTCGAAGGGACGATCACCGAACTTTCGATTCTGAATCAGGACTACATGCCTTTCGATTACGTTACCACTGATTGGTTCGACAACCGGCAGAACGACAACTATATATATTATCAAATCGCTGTTCAACGTGAAGGTGTGTCCACGCCGAAAGAAATCGGACTCATCATGGCGTACAATCTCGCCAACTTTTCCGTCTATTCTCCGGGATATTCTTTGCAGATCGCGTTCTCGATCGAAGCCGTCCAAGCCGAAGGCGGACCGGAGAACGTCTGGAGTCTGGCGACTCCGCCTTGGGGCGGATCATGGTAGGAGGTGACCGACAATGGGTTATCCAATGACGAAGACCAGAAGGATCATGATGCGGGCGCTCGCCTTCGCCGCGCTGTTCTTTGCCATATTCTTCGTCGTCCTGGTCCGGCTGGAACCGGTTGATGCCGGCATCAAGGACACTTCCGGACAAATCGACGAATTTACCGGCGTCTACGATTGGGAAACCTTGCTCGACCCACCGGCCAGCGCTTCCGACTATATTACATACACCGATTATCGTGAAGACTACTGCCTGTATGCCACGTCTGTAGTGGATTGCGCGACCGCTGCCAGCGGGAAGTACATTCGTTTCGATACGGCGGAAGAACTTTATCGCTTTTCTATCGACGTATCGTTGGAGCACGTGTATGAGTCGTCGATCCCGGCGGAAAACTACAAGCTTTCTGTTGAAAAAATCTCCCTGTTGCTTTCGCTTAACTACATTTTAGGCGGCGACATCAATTATGCGACGATGGGTGCGAAGACGTTCGCCCCGATCGGCTACTGGTTCACTGACTTGGATAGCGTTCTTCATAAAAACGTTTTTACGGGGACATTCGATGGACGCGGCTTCACGATTTCCAATCTCTATGTCGCCGGCTACGATTACATGGTTTTTGTCGATATCGTCGACCTGAACGAAATCGATCTTGCCATTGCCAACTACTATTCGATGTTCACGTTCAACGAAGGTACGATCAAGAACATCGGCCTGATCAATCCGACGCTCGAATTGCTTGATGTCCACATCGACATCAACAAGACGGCAAACCTGGTCGGCATGAATACCGCGAGCGGAACCGTCGATCATGTCTTCGTGGTCGACAACCGCACAAATGTCCTCGACGCCGGCATCCGCTACAAGGTCGGCACTGCAACCGGGACCTTCACCGCCGCCGGCATCGTGCATACCAATGCCGGCACCTTCACAAATGCATACTATGTATCGAAGGTCGTCGTCAATGGTTCCTATATCAACAAGTTCATCATTCAACCGGTATTGTATCAAAACAACACCGGTGGCACGATCAGCAATCTCGTTTATGATGAAACCGTCTATCTGCTGGTCGTCACGGTCGGGACTTCGACCTTCTACATCGCAACCCCGAACGATGCCTTAGCACCAGGGGAAACGACGGCGACGCTGAAGTCGAGTTCGTCTCTACTCAATACGGAGACCGATCGCTGGTATTTCTATGCTTCGGACGCCTATCCGAAACTGCTCGGATTGACATGGGATGCTGAAAACAGCGTCTACCTAATCAACAATGCGATCGACCTCATCGCTTTCTCTCGCGTCATCGAATACATCAGTCAGAACAACGGCGTTTCCTATCCGGCCGCGGATTACCTGATTACGACGGACATCGATATGAGCGAAGTATCCGCCAATGCCTATGAAACACCAATCGTCAACTTCACCGGCACCTTGAGCGGCCTTAATCCGGAAGGAATCGGGCTTGACGATAATTTTTACATCTACAATCTCTATATGACCAACGGCATCGTTCGGGAAACGAACTATTATGCCGGTCTTTTCAGCATCATCTCCGCCGGGACGGTGAGTGATCTCAACATCGCCGATTCCTCGATCACGCTCACCAACACCGAAACCTACTATTCCAACGTCTTCGGTATCGGCATGATTGCCGGCCGGATGATCGGGGGACCCATCCAAAACGTCCAGATTGACGTCACCATCAATCTCGGTACGGCTTCCATGGGCGAAACCCACGCCGGCATGCTCGTCGGTCGCGCTTCGGGCATCATCGATCAGGTGTCCGTTTCCGGCACCCTGACGGCCGGCACCCATACGTTCAACGCCAGCCTCGCCATCGCCCCGAGATACTACATCGGCGGCATCCTCGGATCCGCTACTGTCAACCAGATCACGATCAGCAACACCGTCAACAACGCCGATATTTCCGGGTTCTCGACGACATCGACCTTCAGCATGGCTTCCGGCTATTATGCCGTTGCGGTCAAGATGGGTGGTATCGTCGGCTATCTGATCAATACATCTTCTATTCATCACCAGCTCGTTGACGTCGCCAACAAGGGTGACATCACCGTTCTGCCGGTGACGACTTCCAACGACGTGTCTGGCTATTCATCGACGCAGAACGTCGGCGGCGTGTTCGGCGAACTGTCCGGATACGCTCCGATTCTTGAAAGCGGTGGAAACTATCTTTTTGCAAATCTCTACAATATCGGCGCGATCAGCGCCGTTTATGGTGCATCGCGGGCAACGATCCGCGCCGCTGGCATCGGTACATCGAACACGAGCCAGTCGGCAGAATATGCACTCATGTTCAATCATGGCGGCTATTCGTACACATCAACCGGATTCTCTGGAAACACTCATTTCCGTTATACAGGAACAATCATGGATGTCTCCGTGTACAATGCTGCCAACACGATTACCGTTTCTCGCGCCTACAATCATGCCGATTTCACATTTACGACAGCTTATTTCATCACGTTTTCGCCGCTCTATCTTTCCATCAACAACAACAACTCGGTAATCCGGTATTCCGCCAATTACGGCGATCTCACTTATATGAACAGCGGTGGTGCAACTACCATCACGATGGGAGCCAACGTAACGGTGTCCGGTATCACCGCTTCAACGAAGGTAGACTTTGAGAATGTTACAAATTATGGCGATATCACGCTGGCCAACATTGCAATAGGGGCCTATACCCTGAGTATCGGCGGACTGACGAACACGCTGACCAGCGGCAAGAAAATCGTTAATTGCTTGAACCAAGGTAACATCGTTTTCGGAAAAATCTATGGATCCGGCAATATATATGTCGGGGGACTGGCAACGTACAATTATTCTGGCGATCTCCAATCTCAGGACGCATCTTCACAGCCCATCGCCACCATTGGCATCATGAATTCGATCAATTATGGTAATATCAATACATCGTACAGTGCGACAAATACGTTGTATGGTATTACATATACTTCGAACACATTCATCGGCGGCATCACCGCCTTGAATTCTGGATCGATTCAGGACTGTGCAAATCTGGGGAACATCGCTGCCTATAATTCCTACGTTTCTTCCACCAGCACAACATTCAACACTTCAAGCACTTATTACGCCGGTATTGTTTCCGCCTATACGTGCGGTGTATCTGTCGCTGGCATCGCCGCCATCACGCTTGCGGGAACGGCGCGGATCTACGATAGCGCAAACAACGGCGATGTCATCGCCTTAGCCAACCGATACGCTCGAGCCGGAGGCATTTTAGCCGCGTCCCTGTATAGCGAAGCTTCCGCGGGTGGTGTCACCTCGGGCCTGGGATTGGCCGACACGATCCAGAGTTCGATTCTTTCCAACTGTCTTAATTATGGCAGCGTGACAGCGGTTACGACCGTCATATCGAGTTACTCCACAGGCACCTATACAACAGCGTTTCAGCTGAAATACGGAACCGACACCCCTGGTGGTGGTTTGTTGGGGGCTAACTTTTCACCCAATACGATCGTGGCATCCAACGACCGACCGGGCATTTACGCCGCCGCCGGCGGCGTGATCGGATACGGATTGTGCAAGATGCGCCGCATGATCAATCATGGCACCATCTCGGGAACGGAGGTCGCCGGTGGTATCGTCGGAGCGACGTATGTTTTGGGTGGTGTCGATTATCCGGAAACCACTGTCGATATCAATACAGCCATCAATTACGGCAACATCAAGTCAATTTTGAATACGAATTATGCCTCGATTGACAAATTCGCACTTGACATCACGGATATCGACAATTACTATATGACCGACGGCAACAGTTTCATCTTCCCGGCAAGCTTCACCCGGGAGGAACCGCGGGCGAAACGGGGTTTCGGCGGCATTTTCGGCCGGTTGCAGCGTGGCGTTCGTGGTGTCATGTCGACCACCGGTGGCAGTTTCGATTTTATCGTCAACTGCAACCCCAACATTGATCTGATCGGGCGACTGGATCAGGACTATGCCTTCTGCAACTCGTCCCGCTACTTCATGTTCAACGACTGCATCTATTATTCCGCCCGCGTCAATGACACGACGCAGGTCGTGTTCACCGGATTTTATTATGCGGAGGTCCGCATTACTGCGAAGACCTCGAGTAGCCCATATACATATACAGTCACTGTCGTAAATATTTACACGCAAATCGGGTCAATATCGACGTTGTACAGTTCGCCGGGAACGACCGGCGTCACCTACGTCTCCACAACGAATTATGCCGTCGGCACGACTTTGCGCTATTTCTATCATGCACCAATCAACGTGCCGTGGATTACCGAGGATGCCAGCCAGACAGCAAACGACGATACCGAATACATCTATGATCCCGACTTCCCGATGCGTTCGGATCCGGCTCTCACGGAATACATCTACTATATGGAACAGGATCTGCTTGCGGACCGTTTCCAGGATGCCGGATCCAATCCGCGTCCCAACGGCATGTATGTCCTGTCCACGACCGCCGGATCCACCTATGGTCTGGTTTTACCTTCGAACATTCGCACCGATGACATTCGCCCGATCGACGAGGATCACGAACCGCCGATATCTTTACTCATCGATTATAATCCTGTGAGCACTGCCTATCTTCAGAGCTTGGATGCGAACGTGATTGCCCAATTTGCGGCTTTGAAGCAATCCATCTTCAATGACAAATCTGCGCTCTTGACCGAAGAAGAAAGTTCTTTTGTCCTCGATGAAACCGGTGGTTCGGATACGGTCTTGACAGTGCCAGAAGTTGATTATGATCTGAAAACATTGACTTTCACGATATCGATGGAAGCTTATCTCGATACCCAGACTACCGTAAGCTATGCCATCACTTCTGCGCAGATCTCGGCCTACGCCCTCATCGCCAAGCGGGCATACGATCAGTATGGTGGCGTCCCGACCGAA
>CAZFHR010000048.1:0-2135 GCA_964519115.1 uncultured Candidatus Izemoplasmatales bacterium | reverse complement strand
CCGAAGCCCAATTGAAAGCATACAACAACCTGCTCTATCCGGAAAAAAGCGATGGAATCTCCACCGATTACGCAGCGCTATTGACTCTGACGCTACCGAGTCGGAGCATCACTACAAACACGACACTGTCGCTCGGCTTTTTTACCGTCTATTCGGAAGCGTTCGTCAATTCTGATCTGTTCTGGACTTCCGCCTATTATACCGACTACGAGATATTCATCACCTTCACGCCGACGCTGGCAAACGCCCCGACGGGAGCAATCGGCATCGACACCGTCCAGTTCAACGGCGGCTCGGCCGTCACCGTCACTGATCCCGCCGACGTCACCGCCCTTGGCAACGTCAATGCCGCCGGGTCAATCCGGTTCAACTTCGAAGATACGGCAAACATCCTTGCTTCCGGGTACGATTTCAAAAACTACATTACGATCAAATACAGCGACGGCACTGTCATCAGTCCATCCTATTATACCCTGACGAGCATTCCCGTCGTCATCAACGCGGGCACCGGCACCTATTCGGTGACGATCACCTTCTCGGCAGCGACCCGTTCGGGCAACTACTATATGTACTACAAATATTACAGCAGCAGTCCGGAATACAACGTCCTGTTTGACAAGACGCCGGCGACCGCTGCCGTCATTTCGGCGCTGGATTATTATTCTGAAGACGGATCCGTCGTCATCAACGGCACGACGATTACGTCGGGAAACAACGTCGGCAATGAAATATCCGACTTGATCGGCGGCATCGGTGAAACCAATTTCTCCACGAATGTCAACACCGGCATCGCGTCCTATCTTTCCAATACGACGTTCGACGTCAGTTTCATGACGGTCGGATCATTCGTCATCTCGCCGTTTGCGACGCTCACGAGCGCCTATTTGAATGATGTCACGATCACCGACGGATACAAGACCTACGACATCGTCTATGTGATCACCGCCGAAGACGGAACGACGCAGACCACGTACCATCATTACATCACCGGCCGGACGATCGATCTGGTTTCAGTTCTGAAAAACGGGAATGAAGTCTCGCTTGACGCCGTCGCCGCCGCCCGGGAAGATGAAATGACCATCTTCACCATTGATCTCGGCCTGGACCAGAACCTGGACCTGTATAGTGTGACGCCCGGAGGTTCCTGGTCGTATTTTGGGGTTTTCGTCACTGGCACTGAACTGGACGAAGTCACACCGTACACCTCAGAAGAAATCGTCGGCATCACGTACGACGCTACCGATTATCTGCACATCAACATGTCCTACGAGACCCTGCCTGGTATCTACACGTTCTCCTTCTTCTATTACCGGGACGGTTCCACCGAAGACTACATCACGATCGCGACCTCGCTTGTCATCACCAAGAATGCCGGTACCAATCCGTTCCTGACCGACATCCGCTTCTCCCAGCTGGCCAATGAAACGAATTATCCTGTCATTCGTATTACCGACATGGACGGCGTCGTCATGGAGGGTACCGGGTATGATCCGCGTGTATATTTCGGTGGCATCGACTATGACGGTGCCGACCTCTATCCTTATTACTTCTATCGCGTCGACGGACAGGTGTCCAACACGCCGCTCAACGAATACATGCCATATATGCTCGACTATCTGCCCTACGGTGGCACCGTCGCCCGCTATGCCTACAACGCCGGTACTCTATCATGGTACTGGACGACCGAAGTCGGCGCCGGGTCGACGCCGGAAGAACAAGGCGTCCTGCTGGCCGACTTCACGATCGATCCGGAAACGGGGCTGGAACCCTCGGAAGAAAACGAACTCCTGATCCTCTATCGGGTCACTTCCGAAGATGGCAATACATTCACCTATTATTACATCACTGTGACCGATGTCACGTACAACGTCTCACTGATCTTCGACGTCTATTACTGTACCGGAGTTGGCCAGGAGACCTGCACGCTCGCCTCGCAATCGGTTGATTTCGACAATGAACTCGTCATCATTACCGTTAAAAACATTCACACCAACGGAGACGATACGGTCATCAACGTCACTAATCCTGAAGATTATCCGATCTTCTCGGCGGTCGAGTCGCTCAATAATCAGGTCACGCAATTCCATTTCACGTACTATGGCATTCACTGTATCGTCGATTTGACGTGGTGCTAC
>CAZFHR010000047.1:0-8284 GCA_964519115.1 uncultured Candidatus Izemoplasmatales bacterium | reverse complement strand
TCGCCGTCCCGGAAAGGACGGTGTCACCGAAATGACGGTTCCCGAAGCGGGCGACTTCGACGTCGTCGGAACTCTGCCGGACCGACACGTAGGCGAAGGATGCGTTGGCGCCGCCACCGAGCTTGAAGCTAATCCAGCCGCTGCCGCCGAGGATGAAATCAGCGGAGCGGAGATAGCCCATGCGTTCCTGACCGGAGTCCTTCGTGATCGAGCCGCCGTAGATGCCAAGATTATAGACGCCATCGCGGTTGTACGCGTAACCGGGGTCGAAATACGTGCCGATGACGACGCGTTCATCGGTCCAAGCAATCATCCCGGTTTCATTCTTCCAAAGCGAGAAGCTGGTCCAGCCGGAAAGATCGCCGGTCTCGAAGCCACCATTGAGAATCCGGTTGTCCGGGTGATCGAGTGGAATCGTCACGCCGAGATCGTTGGCGTCGATGGTGCGGATCACGAAGGCGATGCCTTCATCGCCGCTCTGATACCGGGTGACGAGGTAGGTGCCATAGACGATGAGGATGCTGGTTTCGGCGTCCCAGAGATAATCGGTGCCCGCGGTCAGCGTGAGGCCACCGACCGTCAGATGCGAGAAGGTGTTTCCCTGAAGTTCGATGCCATAGGAAACATCGTTTGGCAGATCGATGGCATAGCCGTCAGAAAGCAATGTGGCGATCGGGAGGGCGGTGTTGGGAGCCACTGTGATGGTCAGGGTCAGGTCGCCGTCGGATGTGTGGACGAGGAAGACGAGTTCGAGATGGCCGCTGGCGATCGATTCGAGATAATCGCCGTGGAGCGTCAGGATGCCCGCAGCCAGACTATAATCGGTGAGAGCGATCGTGATTTCCCCATAGGACAGGGAAGTCATGGCGTTGTCGTAGAGGGTGATCCCGACTTCGAGATCGAGGAGCGAATGTTCGGTGTAGGCGAACGGTCCGTCCCCGAGGACCGGACTGCGGCCATCGATGATCGTGATCGTCAGATCGACGTATCCATAGGCATTGGCGGCCCGGATGACGAGATCGCCGTAGCCCTGAACGGCAAGGAACGTGGCGCGGATCGTGAGAACGCCGGCCGTGAAGTCATAATAAGCGGGGGCCAGCGTGACGCCGCCGCGGGTGAACGAAACGGCGTCGAGCGGATAGCCCGAAAGCGTGAAGAGGATGTCGTGGGGATCGTTCTTGTCAAAGAGGCCGGTATTCTCGCCGGTACTGATGCCGGTGGCTACCGTGATCGAGAAGCTGCTTCTTCCGCCCTCGGTATACAGGGTGAACGCATGGGTCCCGAGCGTCAGTGTTTCCAGATAGTCGGCCAAGAGCGAGAAATAGCGGACGCCGCCTTCATGCAAGCCAATCGCATAATCGGCGTCAAGTTCGAGTTCGGTATCGCCGGCCATGATCTTCCAGACGGCGAAATCGCTGGTGCCGGAGGCATTCGTGATCGACCAGACGATGTCCGCGCCACCGACGACGAATACTTTTCCGGTGGCGTCGGCGATGGCGGGAGCCATCTGCAGATAAAGGATGTCCATGGCAATTGCCGTACTTTCGATGCCGGCGCCATCGGTCGCCCGGTAGGTGAAGACGACGATGCCGAACCATCCGGCCGCGCGGCTGAAGGCAAACGCATCGGTGGCGTCGCTGATCGTGATCGTTCCGAAGGGGCCGGAAACAGACTTGCCGTTTTCGGCGATGGTGCCGGAAATGCCGTCACCGGCGACGACGGTCGCATACGGATAATACGTGACGGCGGTGAAACGGTAGGAGGCGATACCCCAGGAACCGACGGCAGTGACGCGGAAGGCTTCGGCCGTGATCGTCTCATCGGTGAATTTCGTCACGTTCTGGTTGCCTCCGGCTGTAGGGAGGTCGCTCAGTTTGACGGTGAACGTGTCAAACCCGTGGGCGTTGGAAACCGTGAACACCTGAGTACCATACGCAAGGGTCGATAGATAAGCAGCGGTAAGGGTGATCGCATCGCCGGTGATGTCATAATCGGCGCTGTTGAGCGCAATGCCGCCGAACGTCACGATGGTATCGGCCGCCAGACCGAAAAGTTCACAGTTGATGATGAGATCCTCGCTGATGGCGGCACGCACGAGCGTCGTCGTATCCGAAGCCAAGGCGACGTTCGGAGCGGTCGGATTCTTGATCGTGACGCTAATCAGGGAAACACCCCCGACGGTTATCGTATAGACGCCGGCATCCCGGCTTTCGAGGAAGGCCTGGAAGAGGGTGAGAATGCCATCCGCATAGCCATAGTCGACGCTGGCGGTCCAAACGGTACCGACGAGCGCGAAATCAGCAGCCACGACGGTGTGGGCATATGGCGTGATGGTGAAAAGCGCGTCGGCGGCCGTGACCGTTTTCGTGTATTCAAAGGTAGCCGGACTGACGCCGACGGGACGCGTGTCGCGCACTTCGATCGTGAAGACGGCCGCACCGGCTTCGGTTAACAGCGTGAATTCATGGATGCCGGTCGGCAGGGTCATCAAATACGTTGCCCGGATCGAGAACAGCCGCGGGTCGGAGCCGGTTTGGAACAGGTAGTTCTCCGCACCGATCGTGACGCCGCCAAGCAAGACGTCGGTCATTTCAAAGTAAAGGGAAGACGATTCGTGGCCATAGGTGTCGACGGTCATCACGATGTCGCCAAAGGCGTTTAGCTTGTCGACGACTTTCGCGCCGATGGCGTCATAAATGACGGGATCGACGGTCTTGTAGGTCAACGTGATATCTCTCGTTGCAGTGGCGTCATGAACATCGGTGACGGTGAAGGTGATGACGACGGCGCCGGCGAACGTGGAAGCCGGGACATAGTCGAAGGTACCGTCGCCGTGATCGGTGAGGGTGCCGCCGCCGCTTAGCAACTCATAGCGGTATGTCCGCGTGCCGATCAAGTCGGTGACGAGATAGGCAAAGCTTTCGTTCGTGACCGTTTCACCGGGAATCTTGATGAAGTCGGTCTTGGCCGCGATCGCGGGCACATCATTGACGAGGATCGAAAACGTCGCATAGCCGGAAGCGCTGACGACACGGTATTCATAGGAACCGGGAGGTAGGATTTCGAGCGGACCGGGATTCAGAGTCAAAACGGTTCCAACCAGGGAATAGTCTGATGGGCTGACCAGAACCTCACCCCGATAAATCGCCTGAAAAGCGGCGCCTCTGAGGTCGACGTCGACCAGGATGCCGGTTTCCGATCCGATGGTGAAGACCCCGTCTTCACGGACAGAAACCGCCGGGTTGGCGCGCACGATGAGGGCGAAGGCCCGTTCGCCGCAGGTCGACTGCAGGAGGAATTCATAGGTTCCCGGTTCGAGACCAGAAAGAAAGGCGGACCGGATCGTCACGGTGCCGGCGATATCATCGAGGACGAAGTCGGAAGAGGCAATGCCATGACCGGATAGATCGGCGAAGAGCACCGAGAACGGCGTCGATTCGCCGCCACGCAGGTCAACGGTGAAAACGACATCGGCCGGATTGTCAAGATCGAACTCCTGATCGGTGATGACGGTAGGATTCACCGTTTTATAGGTCAGAGTGATGTTTCGCGATGCCGTTGCACCGTATTCGTCGGTCACGGTGAACGTAAAGACGACCGATTCGGCACCGATGCCGGCGGGTGTAAAATCGAAATGTCCGTTGCCAAGATCGGTGAACGTTCCCGTCCCCGTCGTCAGGACAATGGTATAGTCGCGCTCGCCGACCGTATCGGTGACGAGGACGGTGAAATCTTCATTGGTGATCGTTTCACCCGGAAATTTGATGAAATCGGTCTTTGGGGCGATGACGGGGACGTCGTTATAGACGAAGTCGTCCGCCGCGGTGCCGCCGGCAGTCGTGATGGAAAGCGAATGCGTTCCGTAATCCAGGGAAAAGAAGGCCGATGGCAACAAGGTCAGTGTCGTTCCTTGCAGGACATAGACGCCGGAACTGATCGCGTAGCCGTCGATCCGGACCGCCAGGAGGGTCGCAGACTGCAGGTTGATCGTCGCCTGAAGACCGTCAACACCGGACGTATAGACATCCTGCTCGGCGGCAAACGCCAATCCGGGCGCCGCATAGGTGGTCGTCGTTTGCGTCGTCGCCGTTGTCACGGTCGTCGTATTTGTCGTCGTCAGGGTCGTCGTCGCCGAAGAGCCTGTGGTTGTTACGGTCGTCTGAGTGTTGCCTGACGTCGTCGTCATGTCTGTCGTGGTGGTCGTTGTGCCGCCGCAACTGACGGGCAGAATGCCCATCATGATCATGGCGATGATCGCTTCGATGATTTTTTTCACGCGCGTGCCTTCTCTCATGATGCCAGATTCACCCCCGCCTGGCCAAAATCAAAGATCGGCCGTTCCGGATAATAGGTGATGATCGCGGCGACGAAGATGGTATCCCACGCGCCGGTGGCGTTATCGACGATCTCAAGGTAGCAGCTTAAGCCGGCATACATCGAGAAATCGAGGTAATACGTGATCATGTTCGTTCCGTCATTGCGGACGTTCGCCAGCCGGAACAGTTCGCGGTTGGTGCCGTACTGACGGATTGACACGTAGGTATCCTTGTCGAAGCGGGCGCCTTTCGCGGCGCCGATCTGCAGGCTGATGATGCCTGCACCGTCGACCCGGAAGAGTGAACTGCGGACGAGGCCGGTGGCGGTGTCGCCACCCTGATTGCTTTTCAGAATGCCGGCGTCGTTCCAAAACGCGCTTCCCGACCATCCAGCGGCCGTGGAAACGGTCCAGTCGGCCATCGCGGTGGCAAAATTACCGTTGGGTACCTGATTCAGGGGATAGCTCCAGCCGAATGCCGGGCGGACGTCGACGGCGTCGATACCGGTAGTCGGAATCGTTTCATGGTAGGTTTCGAACGCGTCGAATGTAAGGAAATTCCAGCTGCGGCCGCCGGCGTCGACGACTTCGACGATCAGCGTATGGCCGAGCCACGCCGAGAGATCGGCGCGATAAAGGACAAGATCCGCTTCATGATAATGTTCTGGATCGATGAGATAATCGGTGCTGGCAAACCGAGCGTTGCCGTAACGGGCTACTTCTTCGTCCGTTTCGGCTTCGCGGACCGACACATAGGTCAAGTCGGTGTTCTGGCCCGCGCCGAGGCGGAAGGTGATCCAGCCGCAGCCGCCGAGAACGAACGGGGACGATTGCAGGATGCCGGTCTTCTCCGTCCAGGCATCGGCGTTCATCACGCCGGTGAATCCGTAGACGAAGTCGCCTTCGCCCGATAGCGGAATCGGCAGGCCGGGAACCGAGCCGTTGGCGATCACGGCTTCCGGGACGAACGCGAGCAGATCGGCTTCGCCCTTGAAGGTCGTGAAGGCGGTCCAACCCGTAAGATCGCCGGTTTCGAAGCCGCCGTTGATAATCCGGTTTTCGTTATGCTGGTCGGCGACGACGAGTTCCAGTTGGGCCGTGCCGGTCGTCGCGACCGCCAAAAATTCATAATCGCCGGGTTCCAGGGTTGCCAGATACGCGGCATCGATCGTCAGGAGGTTGTCCACAAGGCGATAGTCTCCGTCGGCGATGTCATGGCCTTCGAGCCAGACGAATTCGCCGCCGGCGAAATCAAGTTCATACGTCAGATCGTTCATCTGATCGAAGCGGAAGACATTGTCGTCGATGACGACGCCGAGGGCAGCGGCACACGATGACAGTGCGGCAAAAAAACATGCGACCAACAAACCGGACAGCCATCGTTTCGTCATGACGTCACTCCCTTTCGTCTTCGTATTCGCAGAATGGGTCGTCGATCACCGCGGCGTGGGCCTCGGCGTCGGATAACCCGGTATAGATCGTGGCGATGCAATTGGGCATCCGTTGCAGCCCGCCGAGGAAAACGACATCGGCGAGATCCGAGCGTTTCGCCATGCCGAGGGCGAAATCGTTCCGTTCGCAGAGAATTTTCACTTTCGTTCTTTGCCGCGTCTTCGGATCGAAGGCGAATGCCATGCCATAGTAGTGGCGGATGTCGCCCGCTGACATCGTCGCGATGTGGCCGACGATCCCGAGCAGGCCGTTTTTCAGCGGCAGGATCTGATTGACGCCGCCCCAGCAGCCTTCCGGAAACTGGGTCGTAAGCAGCGGTGCCATGGCGATTGCCAACGGATTGACGCCCGCCAAGTCATAACAGGAATAATAGCCGATCATGCCGGCGCCGGCGTGGCCGCCCTGAGGCCGGGTGAAGACGTGGATGCGATCAGTCTGGACCAGCCGTACATCCTTCATCTTGGCCGGGGCTTCGGCGACGAGTTTCAGATTGGATAAGGCGTTTCCGGCATAAAACGCCGTATGCCAGGAGAAGATGCGGCCGTTGACGTCGGTTTCGATCTTCGTGCCGCCGACGATCACTTGGTCATCGATCACGGCGATGCAGGGATCCTGGAACAACGGGATGACTGCCCCCGGAATGACCCGATAAACCCCAAAATCGATTTTTTCAAAGAAATAGACGCTGGACACTTCGCTGTCGCGGGCTTCGACGCGACCAGCGATCAGGCGTTTGCCGTTCCAATCGAATTCCTGACTGACGTTATAGACATCAAAGCCGTCGACGCCATGGAAATGCAGTCTCCAGGTTTCGAAAAGCGAAGGTTTGCGACGGTGTTCGGCGATGAGATCGGCGAGTGCCGAAGGTTTTTCCAAGTAAGTGATTTTCATCCTTTGATTCCTACCCCCGAGACGCTTTCCATGAATTGTTTTTGCATGAAGCTGAACAAGAGCACTTCCGGCACCATCGCGATCAAGCCGGCGACGGACACGTAGTTCCACGGTACCACGCAGGTATTGCCCCCGCAGGTGTCGGATGATTCGAAGATGTCAAGACTGTTGGCCATCAGCCAGTCCAGTTTGTCAGACACGTAGAGCGCCGGCCCATAAAGATCGTTGTAGGTGCCGACGAAATAAAGCAGAATGACTGTTACGATGACTGGCTTGTTGAGCGGGACCGCGATCTTGAAGAAGATCCGGAATTCACTGTAGCCATCGATCCGGGCGGCTTCGATCAAACCCTTGGGTAGCGTCTGGAAAAACTGTCGGAACAGGAAGATCATGAACACGTCGGTCGCAAACCAGGTGGCGATCCAGAGCGGAATGTAGGCCACGTCCTTGAGCCCGTTGTTGACCATGAATTCATAGATCGGGATGCCGAGGATTTCGCCGGGGATCATCATCGTGCTGAGCAGAATGAAGAAGATGACGTTCTTATAGGGGAACTTGTAGATGGCGGAGGCATAGCCCGCCAGCGAGCACGTGAGGACCGTGCCGAGGGTCTTCAGGGCGAAGACGAACATCGTGTTCGAGAACATCCGGATGATCCGGTAATCCGGCTGGTGCAGGACGTAACGGATGTTTTCGAAGAGTTCGAAGGACTGCGGGAACATCGTCGCCTGCAGTGCGGCTTCGTCATAACTCTTCATCGCGGTGATGATCAGATAGTAGAGCGGTAAAAGGGCGATCACCGCGAAGGCGATGAGGGGAATGTACACCCAGGCTTGGGAACGTTTCTTCTTCCGGTTCGGAAGTTTCAGAGTTTTTGTCATGGCCGCCACCTTACACCGTGATGTCCTTTTCGACATAATACTTCGACATCAGGAAGTGAAAACCAGTCAAGGCCAGAATAAGCAGGAAGAACAGCAAGGCCATCGATGCCGCATATCCCAGCTTGAAGGGGGTGTTGAAGGCGGTCATGAACATGTAGATCGGGAAGAGGAGCGTCGAGTTGGACGGCCAGCCCTGGCCGTTACCCATGACGAAGGCAAGCGAGAACGCCTTCATGCCGTCGATCGTGATCAAAATCACGTTGAAGAAGAGCATCGGCGAGATCAGCGGCAGCGTGATCTTCATGAATTTCTGGACGGGCGTCGCCCCTTCGATCGCGGCGACTTCATAGAGGGAATTGGGAATGCCTTGAAGCGCCGCGAGGAACACGAGCATCTTGACGCCGAAACCCATCGCGCTGATCAGGATCATCGTCAAGAGCGCTGTCTCGCCGACGATGTACCATAAGGGCGGATCTACGATTCCGATCCATCCGAGAATCTGGTTGACGAGGCCGTTGTACGGATTGAAGAAGTTTTTATAGACGGCGCCGACGGCGAAACTCGGAATGATGAACGGAATGAAGTAGATCGTCCGGAAAATCCCGATTCCCTTCACTTTCGTATTCATCAACATCGCCAGGATCATCGAAGTCACGAGGACGCAAAGGCCGCTCGCCGTCGCGAAGATGAGCGACAGCTTGATCGAATTCCAGAACTGGTAGTCATCGGTCAGGGCATAGAGGTA
>CAZFHR010000046.1:0-8408 GCA_964519115.1 uncultured Candidatus Izemoplasmatales bacterium | reverse complement strand
AAGCAGCTCATCCGTGAAATAGGTGCCGATGACCGTTCCGGACGCCAGAACGGCAGGTAAGGTTCCCGGGTAAGTCAAACCGGTGGTCGTGGTCGTGGTTTCGGGAACCGTGGTAGTGGTCGTTGGCACCGTGGTGGTCGTCACTGGTTCGGTCGTCGTGATGATTCCCGTATGCGTGGACGTCGTGAATGAGCCGGACGCGGTCGTTGTGGTCGATTGGGTTGTCGTCATGATCGAACTGGTGGTCGTGATCGTCGTCATGGTGGTCGTGGACGTCGTGATGACGGGATCCTCCACATAGAAACCGCCGTGAGGAATCACGAATTCAAATAACAGCACGAACGTCGTGGACAGAAAGAGAAAGATATAGAAGCCAACCACCCACGGAAGGGATTTTCTCGGATTAAACGGCATGATGATTCACCTTCATGATGGCTTTCCTGGTAAAAAAGACGCGTATGATAAAAAATGACGTACTTGGACGCCATGAAGGCGCGCCAATCCGCCAGCGAATATCGGAAGCATATTCCGAACCACGGGATGATTTTGGAGGTATATTTCTTTGTTCATAACTGACTCTCTTTCGGTGGGGATACATAGTATTATATCATTTATTTCCGTAATCGGTTACTTTTGTGCTGTGACCCGCAATTTGATGGCTCCGATCCGGCTGTCCGACCGGCTGTCAAACAGGCCCGTTCCTATCGAAAAAGAGAAAGAGAGCGTGCGGCTCAAATGCTGAAAAACAGAGATTTCAGAAAAAGAAGACAAACACGAATCCTAAGAAAATCTTTAGAATTGGTGTCTGTCTTGAGTGCGGAAAATAGTAAATCATGTGGTTATCGAGGCGGGAAGTGACGCGATGCAAGAATCACTCGGGAATCTTTTTTTTGCCAAACGGATGGCCTGTCAGGGGAAACAGGTATTTCCAACTTGCGGCTTCGTCTCTTTTATGGAAGAAGACCGATAAGACGGGCGCAAACACCGCGGCGACAAAGCCGGCCGCGAAACCGTTGTTATATAAATCGAATCCACCTTGGAAGGACAACGCCAGCGGCGTGATCATGACGTGGATGAACCCGACGAGAATGCCGACAAAAAAGCCGTACTGCCCGGCGATCGGAGCGATGCCGGTCACGAAAAGAACCGAAAGGATCGATCCGGCCGTCCATTCGATCGGCGTAAACTCAATCGCCATGACGGCGCCGAGCATCACCGGAAAAGAATTCAGGGGGTGCTTCCCGAAGGCCGAGAAGCCGAGAATGGTTAAAATGGCACCCATGACGGGCCCGTTGATCTTGACGCCGAGGATGGAGACGACGATGATCGACAGAAAACCCATCAGACCGATATTCAGAAACGTCACATCCGCGCCGACTTCGCTGAAGAAATCCGTCAGGAGTTTCCCCGATTTCTTGAAGATGGACGGATAGCGGCGCAAGACCGTTTTGTTTTCATAGACCGCCAGCAGGATGAAGAAGACCGAGATGCCGAGGGTCGTCAGACACAAAACCTCGTGATATTCAGAACTGAGGAAATCATTCCGGGTCACGATCAGGCCGAAGGAGGCGAGAACGCCGGTGATGATCATCGAGATGACGCCCATGGAAAAGCCGGTGTTGTACAGATTGTATCCCTGGTGGAATTTCATCGAAAAGGCATTGAAGGCCGGTAGAATGAATCCGATCGCGACGCCGAAGCCGACGCCGATCAGGATCCCCGGCAACAGGCCGAAACCGGCACCGAAAATCATGTAGCTGGTGATGGGCGAAATTCCGGAGGAAAGCAGAAAGACCAGGATGTGGCTTTTCAAAGGCGTTTTGGAAGCCTTGGCATAGAGGAAGATGCCAAGATAGATCGGGAGCGCGTTATAGAGGTTCTTGCCAAAGAAGGCGAACCCGGCGATGGTGAACAGGCAGGCGAAAATTCCACCGCTGAATTCTACCTTCAGCCACTTGAGGATCAGAATGTTCAGACCGGTGGTGGTCAGCACATTGAAAAGGGTAGCGGAAAAGCCGCCGATCAACAGATAATCCGTCAGAAGGATGGAAGAAGAAACGAAGATGTTCTTATATCCTGCCAGAATGTCGGCGAGCGGTTCTAGAAGAAAGAGCAGAACGAAAAGCAGAAAATAGATCGCGATGAACAGACGGGAATACACTTTTTTCTTACGAAAAAGCGTCATGAAGGGCCCTCACTTTCAAATTTTGTTTGGAAGTCGGAAATGCGGAACCGGTTATGGCGTTTTCAAAAACGGTTATTACATATTATACTATAGGAATAATTGATTTGTCGTCGATATCCAAAAGATTGTCGGAATTATCACGGGAGTACGGGATCGCCAAAACGACGGCATTGCTTTCGTCCATATTAGTGGTATAATCAACCTGTTGGCGCTCTGCCGACACGAATGAAAGCAATCCGGGATCGCAGGGCACGAACCATCGAAGATTACGAGAGAGCGGGGCAATGTCATGAATAAGCGAGTGGTCATCAGCACGTCGACCGGTGGATTGGATTATTATCCTTTTCCCCACAACATCGAAATTCTGCGCATCAAGGTATCCCTGCACGGTCAGGAGTATGAAGACGGTCTCACCCTCCGGGCCGACGAGTTTTATCAGAAACTGAACGAAGATAAAAGCCTGTTGCCCAAAACGAGTCAGCCATCAGTTGGGGAAGTCGTCGAACTGTTCCGGCGGTGTCTTGACGCCGACGTGGAAGAAGTGTTCGTCGTGACCATCTCGGCGGAAATGAGCGGGACGTACAACGCCTGCGTGCTGGCCGCCAAGGAATTCGCGGACAAAATGAAGATCATCGTGTTTGACACCAAGACGGTCTGCTTTTCCGAAGGTCTATTCGCGCTCGAAGCGGAGAAGATGCTAGGCGACGGCCTGTCGATGGAAGAAATCGAAACCAAACTGACGGCGATGCGGCGCGGAAACACGATTTTCTTCGCCGTCGACTCGCTTACCTATCTCGTCAAGAACGGACGCCTCAGCAATGCCGCCGGCTTCGTCGGCACGTTGCTGAAACTCAAACCCATCCTCCAGGTGCAGGAATCGGGAAAGATCGTATCAATCGAGAAGATCCGGACGACGCGGGCGGCGCTGGAGTCGATCTCCAGCAAGGTCAAATCCTATACGAATGGAAGACCTTATCACGCCTATATCCTCTATACGGGAAATCCTCGACTGAAATCCTATTTCGTCAGCATCATCAAGGAAGACCTCGGCCTGGAAAATCTGTATGAATCGCCATCGACGCCGGTCGTCGGCGCCCATGTCGGACCGGATGTCATCGGCATCGGCGTTTTCCTCGACGAATCATCTCGCTGGGGACAGCTCGAAGCGTGTTGAGAGAATCAAGATCTGACCCGAGTGACCCAAAAGGGTCATGAAGTTCGACAAGAAGAACTATTAGTATAACGACCCGCCCTTTTTGGCGGGTTCTGTTTTGCCGGGTTGGCTTTTTGCCGCGAAAGGTTTTGTTTTTTATGACAATGTGATAGAATGACGAGTAAAGAAACGCAATGAAAACAAACACGCAGGAGACCTTGATGGAACTATCGCGCAAACAATCCCTCGGCGAAGAAATCGCCAATTCCGTATCCCACATCGCCGGCGGGGCTTTCGGTTTAGTCGGCTTCGTGCTGCTGCTCGTGAAAAGCCGCGGCTGGCAGGAAGTCCTCGGATCCGTGTTTTTCGGCGTCGGGATCATCACGCTCTATACGATGAGCGCCCTGTATCACGCCTTCCGCGAAGGCAGTGTCGTCAAGCGCGTCTTCCAGCGTTTCGATCACATTGCAATCTACCTGCTGATCGGCGGCACGTTCGCGCCGATCTTCATCCTTGTCATCGATAAGCCGCTAGGCTGGATCCTGCTTGGCGTCCAGTGGGCGATCATCGTCTTCGGCATTACGTTCAAAGCCGTCAGGATCAAGAAGTTCGCCGTGTTGCATCTGACGCTGTTCTTATTGCTCGGGTGGAGCGGACTCACCCTCTTCGGGCCGCTCTATGCCTTGTCGGTGCCGGCCTTCTGGTGCATCCTCGCCGGCGGCATCGCCTACACGGTCGGCGTGGCGTTCTACGCCTTCAACTGGTTCAGATTCGCCCATTTCATCTGGCATCTGTTCGTCTTTCTTGGCACGCTCGCCCATTTTGTCGCCGTTTATGTCTACTTGCTTTAGTTCGAAGAAAACCCTGAAGGAACGCTTAGATAAAATCTTCACTGCCAAATCGGAATCGCGGATACCGGATTTCCGGTTGCGTGGTATAATGCTAATATAAGAAAATAATCCGACCGGCTTCACCAAGATCGGGCAAAGAATTTACTGGAGACAAGCCGGCGACCCGCCGGCCCGCCTCGCCGCCTGAAAGGGGAAACGTCATGAAAGTACCCCGCATCAAATTAAACGCGCTGCAGACCCTGGCTCTCGGGTTCGCAATCATCATCCTCATCGGCACGGTTTTGTTATTACTGCCGCTGGCGAGCAAAAGCGGAACGTCCATCTCGTTCCTCAATGCACTTTTCACGTCGACGTCTGCGACCTGCGTTACGGGTCTCGTCGTCTTTGATACCTTTACTCAGTTCACCCTCTTCGGGCAGATTGTCATCCTCGTCCTGATCCAGATCGGCGGCCTCGGATTCATGACGGTCGCCGTCATGTTTGCCCTCGTCCTGCGCAAGCGCATCGGTTTGAAGGAACGTTCGACGTTGATGGAATCGGTCAACTCGATGCAGATCGGCGGCGTCGTACGCCTCGCCAAACGGATTTTGATCGGCACGGCAATCTTCGAACTCGTCGGTGCCGCCCTGCTCTGCATCCGCTTCGTGCCGATGTTCGGATTTTCGAAAGGCGTCTGGTATGCCGTGTTCCATTCGATTTCCGCCTTCTGCAACGCCGGCTTCGATCTCATGGGCACCATCGCCCCGTATTCTTCCCTGACACCGTTTGTCTCGGATGTTCTCGTCAATGTCGTCGTCATGAGCCTGATCGTCATCGGCGGTCTCGGCTTCATCGTCTGGAACGACATCGTCGAACATAAATTCCATATCTCCCAATATCGACTCCACACCAAAATCATGATCACGGCAACCTTTTCCCTGATCCTGATTTCAACCGGACTGTTTCTCCTCTTCGAAGGCAACGCCGCGTTCGCCGGCATGAACGGCGGCGAAAGCGTTCTGGCCGCGCTCTTCAGCGCCATCACGCCGCGCACGGCCGGGTTCAACACCGTTGCACTGACTTCGCTGAGCGAAGCCGGATCGGGTCTGACGATGATCCTGATGCTCATCGGCGCCGGCCCCGGATCGACCGCCGGCGGCATCAAGCTGACGACGATGGTCGTCATTCTGCTCGCCGTCGTTGCCCACGTCCGCGGCCGTGAAGACATCAACGTCTTCGGCCGTCGTCTGGAAACCGACGTCGTCCGCCGGGCCTCGAGTTCGGCGATGCTTTATGCCCTCATCGCCCTCGTCGGCTGCATCTTCATCCTCGCCATCGAAGGCATGCCGCTGCATGAAACGCTGTTTGAATCGCTGTCGGCGATCGGCACGGTCGGATTGTCGCGGGGCATCACGGGCAATCTTTCCATCGCTTCCCGGATCATGATCATCATTCTGATGTACAGCGGCCGCGTCGGCAGCATGTCGGTCGCGATGGCTTTCGTCGAACACAAACCGACCGCCGGACTTCGTAATCCGGTGGAACGGATCATCGTCGGATAAAAATTGAAGGAGTGATCGTTTTATGCAATCGATGCTCGTGGTCGGACTCGGCCGTTTCGGTCGCCATCTCGCTATGAAACTCGCGGAACTGGGAAATGAAGTCATGGTCGTCGACATCAATGAAGAAGCCGTCAACAGCATTGCCCCCTTCGTGACGTCGGCGCACATCGGCGACTGCATGGACGAAGAAGTGATCCGTACGCTTGGTGTTAATAACTTCGACGTCTGTTTTGTCTGCATCTCCGACAATTTCCAGTCTTCTCTGGAAATCACGTCGCAGCTGAAGGACCACGGCGCCAAGATGATCGTATCAAAAACCGACCGGGAGACGCACGCGAAATTCCTGATGAAGATCGGCGCCGACGCCGTCATCCATCCCGAACGCGACACCGCCTGGCGGGTAGCGGTGAAGTACACCGCCAAAAACGTCTTCGACTATATCGAATTCACGCCGGAATATGCCATCTTCGAACTGAGCGTACCGCCGTCATGGGTCGGCCACTCGATCCGCGAACTGAAAGTCCGGGAGAAGTATGGCATCAACATAATCGGTCTCAAGGAAGGCGAACACATCACGCCGATCGTCGATGCGGAACATCTGTTCGGTGAAGCAGAACATCTCTTCGTCGCCGGCAGCAAGAAAGACATCATGAAACTCACAGAAAAGTAGAAACAGGAGTTTTTCTAAAAAATCTGATTTTCATAACGACCCGACTCGCTGTCGGGTCGTTTTTATATGCAAAAGAAAGAAAACTTGCGAAAATTCGTTTCAAACTACAACCGATCAGGCCCTCAATGTCGAAGAATTCCAGTAATTCGGTTGAAGAAATTAGAAACTTTCGCAAGATTTGTGTTGATAGTCAGCATTCGATGCGAGGATTGTTTTCTTTCAAGGTGTCTTTTTCGGAAAACGCCGTTGACAAAAGCGCTTACACGCGTTATTATTCTGGTAATACCACAGATTTCGTAAGGGGTAAGCGATGCACAAAGCCAACATCAAGGAAACGTTCATCAAGAAAATGATTCAGGACATCGTCGCCGGTAAATATAAGATCGGTGATCGCCTGCCAGCGGAGCGCGAACTATCGGAGACCCTCAGCATCAGCCGGATCGTCATCCACAGCGGCATGGTCGAACTGCATGCCAAAGGACTTTTAAGGATTGTGCCACGGAAAGGCATCTTCGTCGCCGACTACCAGCGCCATGGCGGCATCGACATCCTCGACGTCCTCTTCACCGATTCGCCGCGCCTCGATCATGACATCTTTCTCGGCATGATGCAGGCGCGGGAGCATCTGGAAACAGAATTCGCCGCCCAAGCGGCAAAGAACCGCCGGGAAGAACATCTCGAGCGGCTGATGGAAATCGTCGCCGCTGAACGGGAGGCGACCGCGCTTGACGCGATCGCCCGTCTCGACTTCGATTTCCATCACGAGATCGCCCACGCCACCGGCAATGCCATCTATCCGATGATCCTCAAGTCGATGACGGCGACGTATCAGAACCTCGTCCGGGCCTTTTACGAGACCGACCCGGACCGGAACGCCGTCCTTGCTTCACATCAAGATTTATTGAATGCCATCAAAGAACAAAACGCAATAAAAGCCAGACGGATCATGGCGGACATCCTCGCCTACGGGTTCGCCCGCCTGAATCCGGCGTCTATCGAAGGAGAGAAGACCGATGAGTAAACTGAAAGAACCATTCAATCTGTCACCACGGATCCAGTGACTGCGCGATTACTACTTCCGCGGCAACGACCGGAACTGGAACAACGAGACGAAATGCTTCACCACCGGCACGCCCTACGACGTCGTCTTTGACGAGTTCACATTCTATATCGTGCCGGAGGTGCACAGTTTTTTCTCCACCTTCACCGCCAGTTTCAAGATGGCCGCGCATCAGCTTCCCCTGCCCGCTGGGTTCTGGAACCTCAGTCTTCCAGAACGGAAGGAAACGCTGGTCAAGACGGCGATCGTCGACGCCATCCCCCAGGAAATCCTGCCGGGCGATCTGCTCTGCGGTGCCCACTTCAATCTGGCCGTCTCACGCGGCTTCAACAAGCAGCAGGCGAAGGAATTCGAACAATACGTCCGCGGAAAGGATGGCATCCGCAACAAAGTGTACGCCTTCAAGGACCGTGGCTTCGGTAACTGCGGACCGACGAGCGGGCATCTGATTCCCGACTATCCGACCGTCCTGCGGGAAGGCTTTTCCGGCAAGAGCGATTATTTTCAAAGTCTTTATAATGCTTTATCAGAAGCGGATAAAAACGGATCCAAAGGCGATAATCTACGGGCGATGATGATCGCGGCAACGATGCCGCGTGATCTCGCGGCGAAGTATGCAGCCGAATGCGATCGCCTGGCCGCAATCGAACCCGATCCGATCCGCAAGGCGGAACTGGAGCGGATGGGCGCGAACATGAAGAAGGTTCCGTGGCTTCCCGCCAAGGATTTCTATGAAGCGGTCCAGAGTCTATGGCTGACGCATATGCTCGTCATGACCGATGAAAACTATCCCGGCCCCGGCGTATCCTTCGGCCGGATCGATCAGTTCCTTCTGCCCTATTACGAAGCGTCCGTCGCCAAGGGCGAACCGCGGGAGTTCATGAAGGAAATCCTCAAGTGCTTCTTCCTGCACTGCAATACTGCCTATGACGCGATGATCCGCACCGG
>CAZFHR010000045.1:0-8446 GCA_964519115.1 uncultured Candidatus Izemoplasmatales bacterium | reverse complement strand
CAACGTTTTGGCATGAAGTGGGGAGGCGTAGTCAAGATTCTCTGGCATATTCTTGCCCAGATACAGCGCCCACATCTGCCGGTTCGCCGCGGTGGACCAGTTGGCCAGCGGATACTTCTTCAGACTTTCGCCTTCCTGGCGATAATCGGTCACCGGATAAATGAGCATCTGGAGCGCGATCCTGAATTCGCCGCGATCCCTCGCCATGAGTGCCACCGCCGCCGCAAGACAGCCGCCGGCGCTGTCGCCGTACAGCACGAAACGCTGCCGGTTGGCTCCGAGTGTTTTGGCGTGATCATAGATGAACTTCGTCGCCGCGTAGCAATCCTCGACCGGGATCGGATACTTGTGTCGGTAGGAAGTCCGGTATTCGGGAAGAAAGACGCGGCATTTCAGTTCGTTGGCGTAGAAGCAGGCTTTCTGGAACATCACCGTGGCGAGCCCGCCGAAAAAGCCGCCGCCATGCAGATAGATGATACTCGGGGCGTCAGTATCCAGACGATCGGGTTCGATGACGTGACAGACCAGATCGGCGTTCTCGTATCCCTTGACGGATATCCGGGTCTTCGTCGCCCCGAGAATCGGTTGGAACCGCCGGGCTTTTACGTGATTCAGCCAAAAAAACAGTTGAACGAGCGGACTGGTGAGTTTCAGGTTGCCGATGCTCATCTTGGGTCCATGCAGTTCTTCAGAATAAGGATATCGGTTCATATTTGCTCCTATGTCAGGCGTCCTGATGCGATTTGATTCGTCGGATTAGCAGAGAACTGCTCCGAATCCTTGATCACATCTGGGAGAAAATCACTAAAATGACGGAGATGTCGGTGCCGGCATGGAAGAGAACCGACCCGAGAACCGAATCCGTTTTTTGCATGATCCGGCCCCAGAAGAAGGCAAGCGGAATCAGATAGGCGAGAAACATCAGCGTGTCGTTCGTATAGGTGACGCCGGTGTGATGCAAAACGAATGGCAGAATCAGGACAAGATTCGCCAATCCCGGGCCAAGGATCGGTTTCATTTTATTCAGGAACAGACCGCGGAACAGCAGTTCCTCATTGAAGGAATTTCCGAGAATGAATATTATGATCCAGGGAATCCAGGGAACGATCCGTGACAGGCTCAGATTGACGGCGCCGAACAGCTGCGCCATGAAATACGATCCGACCGCCGTGATGGCAAACGCGATCAGGCCAATCGTGAGCCCCTTTTTCCAATTTCCCTTTTGCAGGAACAGGGATCCGAGGGTTCCGCCCGCCAATTTCGTCAACAGCAGGATCGTGAGAACGATGATCAGGCTGCTGTCGAGTTTGTCGAGGGCAATCCCCGCCGGCGTATCGATTGATACGTGCAACATAGCCAGTAACCATTCGCGCGATGGCAGATAGAGATCGATCGAGGTCGCGACGACGGCGATGAAAAAGGCATACGCCACCGACCAATACTCCCTGAGTCGATCGGATTTGCGCATCCATAGTGCCGCAATCAGAAAAGCTGCGGCGAGCACGATCCGGCCGATCCAGTCCGCCGTATCGGAAAGCAGCGGCCGCATATGACTGAAAACGACAAAAACCAACAAACCAACAGCCATAAACACAAAGAATGATATGATCTTTTTCCACGTAGTTTTCATCATCGGAAAATCCCTTTCTGAAAGCGTGTCTAGCGCTCTCAAATGATCCCTTTTAGTATCTATTGTGGCACTTGAGACAATCGCCACTTCAATTATAGCAAATATTGATCCAATACTAGCGTCGAAAATTGCGAAAGGACATCAAATCCCATCGATTCCTGATGTTGTCACGCCATTTCGTGACGGCCTTGACAGGGGGGAGGTAACAGGCTATAATGGGCTCAAAAGAATATGATTCGCAGCGCGTCTCTTAAATAAGATAATAACGAGCATATTTCATACCCTGGGAGTGATATCCATGAAAGAACCATCCAAACCCGATGGCGGCATCACCCGCCCCTATCGTCACCAGCCATCAGACCTTATCCCCGATGCTCTCATCATCGATACGCTCCTGAGCACTTCGCAGGATACTGTCTATTTCAAGGATGTCGATTCGCGGTTCGTTTTGAATGGCCGGTCGCACATGGTTCAGTTCGGCGTCAAGGATCCGAGCGAACTCGTCGGCAAAAGCGATGCCGATTTTTATCCGGAGGAATTCGCCAAGCAATCCCGGCAGGATGAAGTGCTGATCATGAAGACCGGCATCCCCATCATCAATAAAATGGAGCAGGGAATGAACGCCGTCGGACAAATCCTCGTGTTCTCGACCTCAAAATATCCACTGTACGACGACAAAGGCAAACTGATTGGCACCTGGGGTATCTCCCGCGACATGACCAAGCTGGTGCGCGCCGAGGAAGAACTCGCCAAGGCGCACGCCAAACTGGAGGCGCTGTCGTTGACCGATGATTTGACCGGACTTTTCAACCAGCGCCACTTCTTTTCGGTTTTGGAAACGACGATGGCGTTGTTCGCCCGCAAAAGACTGGGTGGCTTTTCTGCCGATTTCTGCCTCATTTTTCTTGACATTGACTATTTCAAACAGGTGAACGACACCCACGGACACCTGATCGGCGACGCCGTCCTGCGCTACATCGCCGGCCAGATGATGGCCATCACGCGATCCACCGATGCTTCCTTCCGCTATGGCGGCGACGAATTCGCCATCATCCTTCCCGATACTGAACTCAGTTATGGCCGGATGCTGGCCGACCGTCTGCGGATTTTCGTCGAACACAATCCCGTCGTCATCGGCGATTTGAAGATTCCGGTCACCATCAGTCTGGGAGTCGTCGTCTTCGCCAATGAAAAGCTCCCCGGCGATCTGATCCAGAAAGCGGATGCCCTGCTCTATCAGGCCAAGAACGACGGCCGGAACCTGGTTCGCTGACAGCGATCCGGTTCGAATATCCCCCTGAAACAAAATGCGCTCGCAAAAGCGCATTTTTTTGTGGCAGGATCTTGTTTTCCGGCGATACACCGATCGCTCACCGCTAAGAATCTCATTCATTCTTTTGCATCGAGATTTCTTTCTCGCCGGAATGTTCTCGCATAAACTTGATCGCCTTTTTCGCGACGGAAGGCCGCGTGTTTGTCATTTCCGGAAAAACGAAATCGCGCATGACCGGGCGATTCCGGGAAAACTCGAAGTAGTCCGAAAAGGCATCGATGACGGCGCCGATGACGAGGTTTTTGCATTCTGGCGATACCTGCCCGTGATAATAGTAATCCTGATCTTTCACCTGTGATAAACGTTTCGTCATGTCATCGTCGGCTTCGGGGTGAAGGACGACGAACTGCCCCGCTGCCTGAATGACGTTGCATGCCGTGACCATCGAATCGGAACGGATCAGGCCGAAGTACTCTTCGTAGATGGCGGCGAACCGCGACTGATCATCCACGGTTAGTAAATGGGAAAGCGAGATAATCGCACCCCACCTGATGAAATGGTTGTGACTTCGCATCAGTCCGACCAGCGTCTCAAAATAGGGGTAGACCAATCCGGGTGCTGTTTCGCTGATTTTCCGGACGACCCGGTCGCAAAAGAACTTTTCGCTTCCGCCGTCCTGGCGGATGATGGCAAACAGCGTTGCGAGCCGTTCCGGCCGTTCTTCGATCTGTCTGACGAACGGAATGAAATCCGGCTTCTTCTTGATCAAGGCAGTCAACTCATCGATGTTCGTGGGAAAGGAATCCATATCACACCTCGAATAAAATCATTTTGGTTTTCCCCGATAACGGCGGATTTGTCCGGTTTTCTACTTCTCGTTCCAACGATACTTCTTGTTTTGCCGCAGGATCTCCAGGTCGCAGTTAAGACACAAGCCGGTGTGGCAGCAGATGGCGTCACCGCACGTGGGACAGCGCCATTTTGCTGCTTCTCTTTCCAGAAACTTTTCCATCCCCTGGGCTTGAAGGAAACGGAGATTATCGATCATACTCAGATGATATTTCCCGCGGTATCGCGTATCGAGTCCTTTCAAACGCTCGCAGGGAAAATCATGGCATTCGAAACAGAACCGCACCAGACCTTTTCCCAGCAGCTGACAGTTCTTTTTCAGGAAGGCGCAGTTCTTCCCCCGCGGCCGGCAGCCCGGACAGTACTGTTTGGTAAACCCCTTTTCATTCAGATTGTAATGCTGCGCCTGATAGCTGATGCAGACGTTGCAGTTCATGCCGCAGGGGGCGATGAGTTTTTCTTCCATTCAAGGGTTACCTCCGTGTCATTCGATTCCAAGCCGAAATGCGGGAATGGTCCGTTTGGGAGTGCATTCCCTCCGGTTCGTCAGGGACGGTTGTCAAAATCCTGGAATTCAAGTAATTGTAGATCAAACCATTCCTTGGTGATAGCGACGCCGCTTTCACGTTCCAGCAGGTTCAGGAACTCGTCAAGACTGGCGATGCCCTTGGAATATTCTTCATAATAGACGTGCAGGATGGCCGCCATCCTTTCGATGTCTCCATCCAGGAATTCATCCACATAGTAGCGGAACATGGCGGGGCCGTGATAGTAGATCAGGTACCCGTAATCCGAGCCGTATTCATCGACCTCGCGGAGCAGGGTGACGCCGAGACAGGCCTGATAGCGGTCGGCAAAGGATGCTTTCAGGCTCGTGCGGTAATCCAGATACCCGTCGTATCCCCCGATGCCGTACTGATCATAATAATACAGGGAAACGGCATAGGTCGTGAGCGCTTCGTCCAGGAACGATTCGTTCGCCTGATCGTTGCCGATCATCGAGTAGAACCACTGATGGACCAGTTCGTGGACGACCGTTCCTTCCTGAATCTCACTCGAACAATAGATGACGCCACTTGACTCCATGCCGTAGAAATATCCGTACTCGAGCGTGAAATGATCGTAATAGTAGTCGCCGATGTCCCGTTCCATCACGAGGAGCGTGCGTTCCAGATAGGAAAACGAGTTCTCGATTTCACCGGCGGTCAATTCCCTGATCGCGTAGATCGAAAAATCGACGTCCGCGATGGTCCGCGTGTACACGTGATAATCGGAAGCGGCGCTAAAGGAAAAGTCCCGGGCATCCGCAAGCGTGTACTCGTTCACCTTTCTTCCAGATTGCACGGATTCGGACACTCTTTTTCCACCACAAGCGATCAGATATTCTTCGGGAACGTTGATCGTGACATCATAGTCGCCAATGTCGTTATAGTAGGTTTCACCCAGGAATGAATAGGGTTCGACGTGCCAGCCTTCCGCATCCATCATCGCAACGCAGGGATAAAAAAACATGGTCAGGTAGTAATTGCCATAGTTGGCGATCCGGTCGGTATCCCAGTAATGAAAGTGATATCTGAAGGTGATGGAGATGCGTTCGCCCTTGGCAAGCGTCTCGTCCAATACGACGTGCAGGGAAGTATGGTCAGTCCCCGTGATGTCGTAACCCGCTTCTTCGCCATCGATCCGGAAGTATTCGAAGACGATGTTGTTTTCAGCATCTCCGGGATTGATGGCATTGGGATTGAGAGTGATGAAGAGTTCACCCAGGTCATAGTCGTCGTTCTTGTAATATAATTCGCCTTCGACGTCCAGGGTGTCGTCTTCCGTATCAAGATACAGATCCACCGAATAGACGTTGTTGGCAGAATCATGAATGCCATCTTCCTTGGGACTGCATCCCCCAAGCAAAAACAGGATCGCCAAAAAGATCAGTACCCGCTTCATGATGAATCCCCCTTTCTGGGTCGATTGCCGCTCTTCCTACTATCAGAGCCTGAGTTGATGATTGCATTATACCCCGGTTTCATCGGCAGGTAAATTGGGATAAGGAAAATTATGACATATTATGATGGCTTTTCCATGGATGCGAGTACAAAGCAATCATAGTTGCAACAAAAAAGCAGTGCTTTCCTGAAATGCCGGGAAGCACTGCCTCTGTTCCTATGGAAATTGGAATCATAGAATACAAAACAACAAGATGGGGGAAAGATTCAGCGTTTGTTATCTTCCCTGGTTTTGGGTTTAGGCTCTTCGACTTCCGGAAGCGTCGTCACGACCTCTTCAATTTCCGGCTCCACTTCGACAATCCGCGTTTCCGCGATATGGATGAGGACCTTGTCGGGATCGTCCACGAGTTTGATCCCCTCCGGCATCACGATGTCCCGGATGTGGACCACGTCCCGGACCTTCATGTGGCTGATGTCGACATCAAACCGGGAGACGCCTTTGCCAACGGCGAATTCCACTTCGATGCCACTGTCGACGACCTGGACGATGTTGCCGTTCTGTTCGATGATTTCCCTGCCGATGATATGCAGAGGCACTTTGGCCGCAATGACGTCACCCTTGCTGACCTTAAGCAGTTCCACATTGAGCAGGTGATTGCGGTTGGTGATGTCTTTCTGGATGTCCTTGATATAGACCTGGTGCGTATCCTTTCCCAGTTTCACCATGAAGGCTTGCGTTTTTTCGTACTGCCTGAACGCATCATGCAGTTCCTTCTCGTCTACCTGGATGGATACCGGCGTGATGGCTTTGCCATAAAGTACGCCCGGCACCTTGTTCATTTTCCTGACGATCCTCAAATTTTCCGTTCTTTTTTCGACTTTCATCCTTTTTACACCTCTCATCATGAGATTGATTGATTTCGACAAACCGACTATGGAAATGGTTTTCGATGAAGACAAAGAAAAAATTTTTACTACTCCTCTATAGTATCACCGGCGGACGTTATTTACAAGGTCAATACCGATAACGTCGCTACGGTAACGAGAAAAAAGTGACGATTCTTTTTGACGGAAACCCGGCAGAATGGCCTTCATTGAATTCAAGCCGCCTTCCGAGGTAGACATTAACGCAAAATCAATCTTGGCCATATCCGCCGAGTTGTATTGTATGTGCGGCGGGTCGGTGCTATAATGAAGCCATACAAGGGGGTTAAGCAAATGAAAAAACTGCTTTTGCTTGGTGCTTTTCTAACGTGTTTGTTTTTAACACAAAGCCTCGATGTCCGTGCGGATACGATTTCGTACCCGTTTGATTCCATCCGCATCATCGCGGCATACCGTTTCGACATTCAGATATCCACCGCTCCCAATCCGACATCAGTTCTTTATGATCATGCGGAAATAGATGACATCCTGACGATCTATGTTGGAACTCTGGAATATATGAATGACGGCGAGATCGTAGGCGGTTCGGACTCCATCCTAATCATCACGACCGCCGAAGACGAGAACGTCGTCGCTTTCCTGGTCAATTCCTTTTCAACCGATCTGACCACCTATGAACAGCATTCCTATGCTTCCTGGATCACCATCAATCCTGAAGTCGGCGTCATCAAGGATTTCACCGTCGATCTGTTTGAATTGACGGTCTACCACGATCTAACCCTGGAAACGTACCAACTGATCGATAATGCCGCTTCCGAATTTGACATGATGGCCGGATCCTATTTCGAGGAAACCGATCTGGACATCCTCATTTCGGCCTTCGTGGAGGTATTGTAAAATGATGAAAAGATACCTGATGTATCTTCTGGCGCTCCTGTTAGCCCTGCTTTTTCTCGGGTGTACCGGAGTCCGGGATGTCGATACGACTGTTCCCGATGTGACGACTGCGGCCGAATCGACGACCTTGTCTGATTCGACATCCGCCTCGTCTTCGGAAACGACCGCGGGGGTTTTGGTTTCCAAATCCAACGAGGAACTGATCGATGAACTGATTCAGCAGATCAAATCCGCCCTGTCGGAATAAGACAGCTACCCTAAATGATGATGATCACCGCGGAACCCCGCTGGATCATCATCTTTTCTTATGGATATTTGCTTTCTTTCTTTGGCAGTGACATTCCGACGAGAAACGAACAGAATGACGCTGATTTTAACCGAGAGTCCGTTTACCAAATTGAATTTACATTGTATAATTTTAATAATATTTACCTTTCCAGAGGGGATGATCTCGATATGAATTTCAAACAGAAGATGAAGTATTGGTTTGACCAGTTTTTAGCAAAAGGAACGCTGTCTTTGGTGCTGATGCTGTTTCTCATTACGTTCGTCTCGATCGTCGGCATCGGCATCCTCGCCTTCCTGGTGGCGGGAAACGAGGCATCCGTTTTCCATTCGGTCTGGATCAGCTTCATGCAGACGCTCGATGCCGGAAACCTTTCCGATGCGGAAGGCTCGTTCGTCTACGTTTTCATGATGACGATATCGACGATCATCGGCATTTTCGTCACCAGCATGCTCATCAGCATCATCTCCAACGGCTTTCAGAGCCGGCTTGAGAATCTGCGCAAGGGGACTTCTCAGGTCATCGAGAAGAACCATACCTTGATTTTAGGCTGGAACGACAATGTACCGGTCATCGTCGCGGAACTGATCGAAGCAAACCGGAGCGCCAAGAAACCCGTAATCGTCATCCTGAGCGAGGAAGACATGACGGCGACATCCGAGAGCCTGAAGCAGACCGTC
>CAZFHR010000044.1:0-8501 GCA_964519115.1 uncultured Candidatus Izemoplasmatales bacterium | reverse complement strand
GATCAATATCCTTCATATCAAATCCGGAACCCTGAAGAAAGACCAGGAAGTCTTCGTTTCCACGACGGGGGAAGTCGAAAAGATCGGCCAGTTGTTCGGCCTTCTCGGCAAAACCCAGGTGGCGGTCGAAACCTTCCATGCCGGCGACATCTGCGCCGTCGCGAAGATGAGCAAGGTCATCTCCGATGCCACGATCGCCGATAAAAAAGCCCCGATCGTCTACCCCCGCACGGTAACACCGTCACCGACGATGTACGTATCGATCCGGCCGAAGAACAAGGCCGATGAGGACAAGCTGTCCAACGCGCTCGCCAAACTGACGCTCGAAGATGGAACGTTCGAAATCCGCCGCAACAAGGAAACCAACCAGTTGCTGATCGGCGGTCAGGGCATGGTCCATGTCGGCTACGTGATCGATAAAATGAGAAACATGTTCAAAGTCGACGTCGATACGGAAGACCAGCAGGTCGTTTACCGCGAGACGATCAAAAACGTCGCCACCGCGGAAGGCCGGTATGTCAAACAGTCCGGCGGCTCCGGCTATTACGGCGTCGTCGTGATGCGGTTCGAACCGCTCCCCGACAAAGATTATGAATTTTCTGAAGAAGTGTTCGGCGGTGTCGTGCCGCGCAACTATTTCCCGGCCGTCGACAAAGGTCTTCAGGAAACCCTCGAACACGGACCGCTCGCCGGATTCCCGGTGATCGGCGTCAAAGGCATCCTGATCGATGGCAAATACCATCCGGTCGATTCCAACGAACTCGCCTTCAAGATGGCCGCATCGCTTGCTTTCAAGGAAGCCTGCGCGAAAGCCAAGCCGACGATCCTCGAGCCGATCCATCGCATCGTCGTCACGATCAAGGATGAATATCTGGGCGATGTGCTCGGCGATGTGAACAAGCGTCGCGGCCGCGTCCTCGGCATGGAACCGGCGGACGAAGGCTACCAGAAGGTCGTCGCCGAAGTTCCGGAAGTCGAAATCGTCAAATACACGATCGACCTCAAGGCCATGACCCAGGGATCCGGCACATTCACCCGCGAATTTCTGCGCTACGAGGAAGTTCCGGGCAACCTGATTCCGAAAATCATCGAAGAGCACAAGAAACATAATGATTGATCCGAACAGCCGCGACCGCGGCTGTTTTTTTCACCGAAATTTCACAACCAACGGTCTTGACAGACAGCACTCTGTTTTGATAAAGTATTATGTGTGGCATAGCACTTTTCCGTGTCGCGGAAGAGCGCCAGCATTCCTTCATAAATCCAACATCGACGAGGTAAAAAATGGAAAAAATCGGCTTGCTGCTCGACAGCACCGCCCTCACCCGGGACGATATCCGTTCCCACGCTTTCATCAAGATCGCATCGCTTGGCGTGACAATCGACGGCGTCGACTATAAAGAAACGGAAGTACCCCAGGAAAAAATGATTTCATTCCTTCATACCGCGAAGAAAATGTCGACGAGCCAACCGGCACCCGGAGAATTTCTTCACCTGTTCGAACAATACCGTTCAGAAGGGTATACGCACGTCCTCGTCGTCGTCTTGTCTGATAAGATTTCCGGAACGTTCCAGGCCGCCGTCATTGCGAAGACGATGGTCGACTTTCCGTTGCACATCGAAATTCTTTCACCGCAGGTCGCTTCGTTCGGCGTCGCCCTCGGCGTGCCGCCGCTCGTGCAGATGATCAAGGCCGGCGAATCGTTCAAAGCCGTCGTCGAACGCGCCCGTTCGCTCTATGCGGACGCCAAGGTCATGTTCACCCTGGCGGATCTCATGCATCTGTTCCGCGGCGGCCGCCTCAATCGCGTCTCCGCGCTGATCGGTACCGTTCTGCGGATCAAGCCGATCATCGAGATGATCGATGGAAAGTTGCAGCTGACAAGACGGGAGCGGACCAATCTGGCATGTTATGAATACTTTCTTACCACAATCGACCATTATCGAGAAAAGCATCGCAAGGTCGCTGTCGATGTGATTCAGATGAACCGGTTGGAATGGGCGGACCGGATGGTCGATGCCATCACGAAAAAATATCCTGACATCGAAATCCACCGGACCATCTACATCAGTCCCGTCTTCTACGTCCACCTGGGTGACCAGGGATTTGGGATCGCGCTCACCGGGGAATGATTTGAAGCCAAATAACGGGGTTTGCGCCGATCGCGGCGCGAACCCCTTTTTGCTCTCTGAAAACGCCTTTCGTGCGGAAATAATGCTTGACAATTGGATGGCGATTTAGTATGCTTATAGGTGCGAAAAACTTATGATGGCGGTTGTGGCGAAGTGGTTAACGCATCGGATTGTGGCTCCGACACGCGTGGGTTCGATTCCCATCAATCGCCCCATTACCGTTTTTCGCATGATTGGGCTATAGCCAAGTGGTTAAGGCATCGGACTTTGACTCCGAGACCGCTAGTTCAACTCTAGCTAGCCCAGCCAATATTGACCCGCTAGCTCAGCTGGTAGAGCATTTGACTTTTAATCAAAGGGTCAGGCGTTCAAGTCGCCTGCGGGTCACCAATGATATTTTGTGCGCGGGTGTGGCGGAATGGCAGACGCGCTAGACTTAGGATCTAGTACCTATGGTGTGCAGGTTCAAGTCCTGTCACCCGCACCATCTTTATCACCGGGACTGTGAGGTCGTGTTTCGGCACGTGAACATGGTCTTTTTTTTACGAAAAAAAACCTCGGAACGGACCATGACCGCGTCGGTCTTGCCCGACGGGCGTGCAAAAGGCTTTAATTACTGGTATAATTGATTTATACTAGTATGTATGCCCGCGATCCGGGCGAATGCAACGGAAACCATCGGAAACAGGGGAGGAATCATCATGCCAGACAACAGCATACGCCTGCTTGTGGAAATGGATAAAACGGCACGCGAAAAAGTCTCTTCCTATCAGAAAGAGCGCGACGAATTCGATCTATTCGTGCAGGAAACCCAGAAGAAGATGCTGGAAGAACGCACCCAGGAAGCCCAGAAGACCGTGGCGGCCGACATCGAACGCATCAATCGGGAACTCGTCGAAAAGAAAGCGGCCCTGAAGACGGAATACCAAGCCGTACTCCACGCGATCAATGCGCTGTATCAACAGAAAAAGAACGAATGGATTGAAGCAATCTATCAAGCCTGCATCAAGTGAGCCGGCCTCAGGGGTGAAGTCATGTCTTCTTTCGTAGGGAAAGCGATCATCGCCAAAGCCAAAGCGATCTATGGTAAAAGCCTCAAGGCCGAGGATTACGAGCGGCTTCTGAAGCTGAAGACCGTTCCCGAAATCGCCGCATATCTGAAAAACCATCCGCATTTTGCGGATATCCTCCGCGCCATCCAGACGGATTCGATCCATCGTGGCCAGTTGGAGCAGTTGATCAAGAAGAATGCCTTCCGGCAGACCCTCCGGCTGATCAAGTTCGTCCAGATCAAGGATTCCGATTTCTTCCGCATCAATTTCGTGAAGCGCGAGATCGACATCCTTCTGGAAATTCTTCGCTCGATGATTTCCGAAAGCTTCGACTCGCAGATTTCCGACATACCGACTTACATGAAGCAGCATTCCTCGTTTGATATCTTCGCCGCCTCGAAAGCCAAGTCGATCGCCGATCTTGCGAATGCGGTCGTCGGAACCCCTTATCAGAAGATATTGATGGCTCACGAAGTGGTGCAAAACCACGACATCGATTACGTCGACATCGAACACGAGTTTGAAATCCTGTATTACGATATCGTCTTCGAACGGATTCGAAAACAATATTCCGGGCGCGAACGCAAAGACCTCGAAACCATCTATCTGACGAAAATAGAACTGGAAAACATCACGAAGATCTATCGGTTGAAAAAATTCTACCATGCCGATCCGGATGCCATCAAAAAAGCCATGATCCACAAATACTCGCGCATCAGCGAGAAAAAACTGGATGAACTGATCGCCTTGCCGGATCCCAACTCGATCCTGCAATACCTCGACAAATCGGAATTCCAGCATTTTGCCGACCAGCAGGACTATGTCTACGTGGAATATTATGCAGAGCGGATCAAATACAATCTTGCCAGGCGTTTCATGTATTTCTCGAATTCGGTTTCCAAAGTCTTCGCCGCGTTCATGCTGCTGCGGGGGATCGAAACGGAAAATCTCACCAACATCATCGAAAGCATCCGCTATCAACTGGCGGAAGCCGACATCCGAAAAATGCTGATTTACTAAGAAAGGAGCGGCGACAATCATGGCCATCGCGAAAACCAAACTGATCACCATCACGTCCAACCTGGCCAATCTGGACCAGGTCCTGATGCGCTTCATCGACCTGGAAGATTTCCATCCCGTTCCTTCCAATCAGATCGTCGACACGGTCCATGGACTGACTTCGTTCAAACCCGACAATCTCTGCTCCGGCATTCTCAACGAACTGGTGCAATATGATCAGGAGTACGAATTGCGGCTCCTGACGCATGACATCCGCAGTCTTGACTATAATTTCGACAAAATGCGGGAATCGATCCAGGCGGCCCATGCCATCCTCAAGGAAAGGCATGACCAGATTCAGGCCAATCATGCCGAAATCACGAAACTGACGAACGCAACGATGCAGATCAAGAACATCGAAAGCCTCGACATCTCCTTTGATGACATCTTTTCGTGCCAGTATATCTATTCGCGCGTCGGAAGACTGCCCAACGACAGCGTCGCCAAGTTGAAATACTACCGCAACCGGCCATTCGTTTTCAAATCATTCAACGAAGATGAAAACTATAACTGGTGCATGTATTTCACGTCAAAGGAATATGAACGCGAAGTCGACAACATCTTTTCCTCCCTGTTCTTTGAACGGATCCATATTCCGGAATTCGTCCACGGCACGCCCGAAGCGGCGCGGCAGACGTTCACGGATCAAATCGCCGAATTGAACCGGAAGAATGAAGCGCTGAAAGCCGAAATGCGCAAGCTCATCGAAGACTATCGGGAAAATCTCAGTACGATCAAAAGCGAACTCCTATTTCTGAATAAGATCTTCGAAGCGAAGCAGTACGTCGTCGGACTCGGGGACCGCTTCACCATTTCCGGCTTCACGGAAGTCGACCACGTCGATCGCGTCAAGAAACAGTTCGTGGGCATCGAAGACCTGGAACTTGATGTCCGGCCGCCACAAAGCGACAAGCGGATCAAACCGCCGACGAAACTACGGCACGGCTGGTTCAGCCGGCCGTTCGGAATGTTCGTCGAGATGTACGGCGTTCCCGCCTATGGCGACATGGACCCGACGCCGTTCCTGGCCATCACGTATACGCTGTTGTTTGGCATGATGTTCGGCGATTTCGGTCAAGGCCTGGTCCTGATCCTGCTCGGATGGATCCTGGCGAAATGGAAAAAGATGAAACTGGGAGAAGTCGGCATCCGGATCGGCATCGCATCGGCCATCTTCGGATTGTTGTACGGTTCCTTCTTTGGTAACGAGGACTTCCTGACGCCCTTCTACACCGACGTGCTCGGCCTGGGCGGCAAACCGATTCACATCATGGATTCGACGTTCACGATGACGCTGCTGATCGGCGCCGTCGCGATCGGCGCCCTGTTGATCGTCCTGTCGATCATCGTGGGAATCTTCACCAACATCCGCCGCAAAGACTGGATCACGGCATTATTTTCCCATAACGGCTTGGCCGGCCTTTTGATCTACGGATATCTCCTGATGGCAATCGCCCTCAGCATGACGGGATGGGCCAACATCCTGATCTGGCCCTTCCTCGTTCCCTTCCTCGGGGTACCGGCCATCCTGATTTTCCTCAAGGAGCCGATTGCACGGCGCTGTGAGGGCAAGAAGATGTTTCCCAAAGGGTTCGGTGGCTTCTTCGTGGAAGGATTCTTCGAACTGTTCGACGTCTTCCTCTCGTACATCACCAATACGTTGTCCTTCATGCGGATCGGGGGCTTCATCCTCGTCCACGCCGGCATGATGCTCGTCGTCACCAGTATAATGGGCATGGTCGGAAACGCCAGCCTGCTGGTCGCCATTTTCGGCAACATCTTCGTCATGGCGCTTGAAGGCATGATCGTCGGCATCCAGGTTTTACGTCTGGAATTCTATGAAATGTTCTCCCGGTATTACGACGGGAACGGCATCGCGTTCAAAACGATGCAGATCCACTGATCATTACGTCACTCTAACCATAGATAAATACGGAGGATATCACCATGTTGAATTTCATTGAATTGTTATTGCCTTTATTGCTTATCATCGCCATCTCCATCCCGCTCGTCAACGTCTTCCGCGGCCGCGTTTCGGGGCTGACGGCGAAACGCCGCCTCCTCATCCATGTCGGCCTGTTCTTCACGGTCGTCCTCGGCTACGCATCGTTTGTCATGATCGCCGGACCACGGGTCTTCGCCGCTGCCGGTGATCCCGTCACTTCGATCGCCGGAACGCTCGCGCAGGGACTTGGATTTCTAAGCGCTGCGCTCGCCACCGGCATTTCGGCTTTAGGCGCCGGCGTCGCCGTTGCGGCCGCCGCGCCAGCCGCCATCGGTGCCTTTTCCGAGAATGAGAAGAACTTCGGCAAAGCGCTGATCTTCGTCGCCCTCGGCGAAGGGGTCGCGATTTACGGGCTGCTCATTTCGATCCTCATCATGAACAAGCTGTAACGGGACCGGAATCCGAAATGCGGTTCTTTCTGTTAAGCGACAACGCCGATACCCTGGTGGGCATGCGGCTGGTCGGCATCGAAGGCGTGATTATTCACGAGCGGGGGCCGCTCCTTGCCGAATTGGACAAACTGATGCAAGACCACGATGTCTGCATCATTTTGATCACGACCAAACTGGTCGAACTTTGTCCTGACATCATTTCGGAACTGAAATTGAAACAATCCGACAAGCTGATCGTCGAAATTCCCGACCGCCGCGACAGCGGCAAAGTCGGGGAGTCGATCGACAAATACGTCGGCGAAGCCATCGGCGTGAAATTGTGAGGTGAAACACCATGGAATATGATAGCGAAGAGGCCCTGATCAAATATTTCGAGCAACAAATCAGCAAGGAATCCTCCCAGCAGATCGCCCAGTTGCATCGGGAAATCGAAGCAGCCAAGAAAAAAGCAATGGCAAAACTCGAACTGGAAGTCGATAACCACGTCGCCCTGACGATCGGCGCCAAGTTGAAGGATGTCCGCGACCAATATCGACAGGACGTCAACCATCTGATCGAAGACGGTGCCATGAAACTGTTCGAACGCCGTTCCGCGATCGCCGCGGAACTGTTCGCCGCCGTCGGCGCTAAACTTGAGAAGTTCGTGGCAAGTGTGGAATATGCGGCCTATGTCAAAGTCAAATTGACAGCCGCCATCACCGCCATCGCCAATGATCCTATGATTTTCTATGTCGCCGCGAAAGATGCGATTTGCCGGGACGCGATCATTGCGACCGGCCGCAAGGGCATCGATATCGTCAGTGATCCCGCCATTGCGATCGGGGGATTTCGCGTCGTCAGCAAACAGGCGGATCTCGAAATCAACGAGACCCTCGACGATAAACTCGAAGAGAGCAAAAACTGGTTTTACGCGAATTCGAAACTATTCATCAAATCATGATGCGGCGTTTGACGGAGGGGGAGTGAGGACATGAACGACAACTTGATTCATTCCATCAACGGTCCTGTCATCTCCGTGAAGAACGGCAGGGACTTCCACATGTTGGAAATGGTTCACGTCGGCGACAAGAAACTGATGGGCGAGGTCATCGCCATCACCGCGGAAAGAACCATCATCCAAGTCTATGAATCGACGACCGGACTGCGTCCGGGCGAACCGGTGTTCCCTTCGGGGGAATCCGTTTCCGTCCTTCTCGGTCCCGGGGTCATGGGCAACATCTTCGACGGCATCGAACGGCCGCTGCAGACGATCGCGGATCAGCACGGCATTTTCGTTCCCGTCGGCAGCAACGTCTCGCCGCTTGATGGCAAGCGCAAATGGAACATCAAGGTTCAGGTCGCCGTCGGTGATCAGGTCGGATTCGGCCATATCTACGCGACGACGCCGGAAACGTCGTTGATCGAACATCGGATCATGGTACCCCGCGGCATCGCCGGCGTCGTGACCGAAATCGTCAAGGACGGTGCGTACGTCATTGATGACGTGATCATCAAAGTCCGCGACGAAGCCGGAATCGTTCATCCGCTGACGATGACCCAGAAATGGCCGATCAAGACGGAACGCCCCGTTGCCAAGCGGTTACGCCTCAGCGAACCGCTGATCAGCGGTCAGCGGATCATCGACACGATGTTCCCGATCGCCAAAGGCGGCGCCGCCGCCGTGCCGGGAGGCTTCGGTACCGGCAAGACGATGCTGCAACACCAGTTTGCCAAATGGTGCGACGCCGATGTCATCATCTATGTCGGCTGCGGCGAACGCGGCAACGAAATGACCCAGGTTCTGGAAGAGTTTTCCAGTCTTCTCGATCCGAAGTCGCAGCGGCCGCTGACCGATCGCACGGTATTGATCGCCAACACCTC